>NZ_ANOH01000112.1 GCF_000346505.1 Aporhodopirellula sallentina SM41 | reverse complement strand
ATCCGCATCGCATTGGACGCGTTCGAACCGCTCCACCAAGTGGTGATCGTCGGATCCATCGTGCCGGTACCGTGGCCCGGCAGATTGTTGTAGGCGCTGTGGTAGTTGTGGATACCAAGACCAATTTGTTTGAAGTTGTTGCTGCAGCTCATACGGCGAGCAGCTTCACGTGCGGCTTGAACGGCAGGCAAAAGCAAACCGACCAAGACACCAATGATCGCGATAACGACCAAGAGTTCGACAAGCGTGAAAGCTCGTCTTTGAGATGAATTGTTTCTCATCAGTAGACCTTACAAATCGTGTGGGGGTGGTAGAAAGTTATGGCTCGCTACTTAAGCAAGAGTTCACAGTTGGAAGTCTTCTTCACTTTCAACCAAGGTATTGAGCGATAGTCTCGAAGATTCGATGAAAATCACACAAACCGTGATAGGCATCTGGCGAAAGTAGTATTCGCGCAAATGCATTAAAGCGAGTTGGCAAGCGTTTGTAGAAAAGAGGCAATGTCATCGAGCCGATGGCTCTTGGTTCATGGCCTATAGTCAGCGGTCGCAACTGCGATCACGCTTCAATCAAAACGCCTTTCCGACTAGCAACGACGTGCGAAAACCTTTCACGGTGAACCTGATCTCTCGTCCGCCTTCAGCGACAACTGCGACGTTTGACAAGGAATCATCCGCAGGTCGCCTTACAAGGTTATATTGTTTCACAAAGTACTGAGATGGCAACATGAAATGACCGCGACAAATCGGCATATCCGTTGCGTAAAAATCTCTATACAGAACCCACCCGCATAGATATCTCTCTCGTCTTGCCTGTCCCTCTACGTGCTTACCCGGTTTGCTATCTCGCGAGCAGCGATCACCCTAAGAGAAGGGAACGTTGCCCGAGTATCACGTCCTCAATCATATCGGGACACTCGGAAACACTACGTCGTTCGATTCCACCCGGTGGAGGCACCCACCGGCCGTGAGCGCGTTCGCAATCAGCGGACTGAGGCAACCCGAAAGAGAGGTGGCATCTACATAAAAAAACCCGCGTCTCCAAACGAAACGCGGGCTTTGAATATCAGAGTTGCCAGGCAAAGATCAGTCAGGTTTGTTGCCCGCTGCCTTGGCTTCTTCGTCGAGCTGAGCCATTCCTTCTTCAGATTCCTTCAAAAGGCGGCGGTACTCTTCTTTCGCATCTTCACTCGCACTCTCGGCAACGTTGCTGTTACCGCCGGAATCACAACCGACGGATACGCAACCGATGAAGAGCGCGGAAAAAAGCACAAATGTTTTCATCGTCAGGATATTCCTTGGAGACATAAGGCTGGCTCGGGAGACAGCCGCAAAACGGGAGAGACCGTCGACACGTGCTCCGCGAACAGAGCACATGAATTTCGACGGGATAGCAAGCCCATCAGAACGATTCCCGATGGGCGGAAAGACTCAATACTCAAAACCTATCTGTAAACTCATCAGCCGATCGGCGGTAGCCGCGATGTGTTTGAGACAACCGGAGCGAACGCCCACCGGCTAATTGGTTTATCGATTCTTGGATAGGTTCTTAGAATTCGGAGTCGATCACTTCTTTGTTCGCACGGGTACCGAGTGCACCCCACAAACCGTATGGGCTCATCGAACCTGGTGCACGAGGTCCGCTGCTAGCCCATTCGACAACAGGTTTGTCGCTTTGGTTTCCAGCTTCGATCGAGTCGGTAATGAACTTGACCGCACCGTCGCCCATCAGCACGTGCACACCACCTTGGTGACGACTCGACGCGGTGAAGTAACCTTCGCCGCTGCCTTTGTCCGAGGTGCACAATGGTTTGTTCGGAGGACTCGCGGTGATGAAACCCGAGAAGACAGCGAGTGCATCCGCCCACCGATATCCACGAACGTTAATTGGCTCATCGAACGCCAACGACGAATCCCAGAATTGCGGACGGGCCGGATCGACCATGGTGTCGCATGAGTTCGGAGCTTGGCTCTGCATGTTGACATAGCTAGCACGGTCCACACCAACGGTGCGGGCGTCGTGGTCGCCGAGGTCGGTCGCGATTTCACCCGCCATCACGGTGTTGGCCAAACCGTCGAGAATGTCACGGAAGCGAGTCGGTGGCGAACGGAACTTAAAGACACCGCGGTGGCAAGCACGCACCTGAGTGGCGCGGTCGTTGTTGGGCAGAGTCTTGGAGTCGTCCCAGGGTCCGGACTGGATCCACCGGCCGACGTCACCCATGCAAGCGGCGTAGTTTGTTCGGCCAAGCGATGGCAGGCCTTCACCCGGATCGCTCGGGCAACGGAACGTTGCAATATCGGTCGCCCATGGGGTGTAGTCGATATTCGACGGAATGGGGCCCATCGCAGGGAAGTCAACTGTACCGTCTTTGT
>NZ_ANOH01000111.1 GCF_000346505.1 Aporhodopirellula sallentina SM41 | reverse complement strand
CTGAGAGCCGCGACGCCGAATGGTCGGTGAGGTGTCGTAGAATGATGGGCGCCGCAATCGACTTAGCGATCACGTGCGAGTCATCGTCGACGCCAGTTTGAATGAAATCGAGAGCCGTTAAACCATTCAACAACACTTTGTAATCAGGATTAGAAAGGTGACTCACTGTCCGGAGCAACACTTCCTCAACGTTCCAGTCGTGATGAGTAAATGATCGCACAGCCAATGTTCATCGTCGAAATGAGTAAGTCCTTTCATGCCTAATGCGGCGAGCCGCAAACGAAAACATTGGCAGGAAAATGGGGGCAGGAAAATAACGTACTCGCGGCGCGCTAAAGAGCATTTCATTTTCCTGCCCCCATTTTCCTGGCCAAAACCTCCGCGCAAAACGCACTGAAGTTCAGAAGTCAGATCCTATTGGATGTACACGTGATGATAATTCGATCCGTTCTTTGTGCCTTTGTAGCAGCGGCCTTGTTGCCCGCGACGAGCGGGGCCGATGACTTCTCTCGAGAACAGATTGCGTTCTTCGAGAGCAAGATCCGTCCTGTCCTTGTGAAAGAATGCTATGGCTGTCATTCGGATCGAACGGGGAAAATTCGTGGAGGCCTGCGACTGGACACGAGGCAGTTGTTGCTGATTGGAGGCGAAAGCGGGTCCGCTGTTGTTCCCGGACAGCCAGCCGAAAGCCTGCTGTTCACGGCGATGAATCATGACGGACTGGTGATGCCGCCGAAGCGGAAGCTGTCTAAGCAAGTGATCGACGACTTTCGAGAGTGGATCGAGATGGGCGCACCCGATCCTCGCGAATCAGCGGCCGCATTGGTGAAGTCCACGGTATCGAAAGCCGATGTGCGGCGAGCTCAAGAGTCGTTTTGGGCCTATCAGCCAATCAAGGAAACTCAGCCGCCAAAGGTTGATCGCGAGGATTGGCCGAAAACGGACGTTGATCGCTTCGTGCTCGCAAGGCTTGAAGAGGCGGAACTTAAACCCAGCGAGGATGACGAGCCCTATCGAATTCTGCGACGGCTCAGTTTTGACCTTGTAGGCCTCCCTCCGTCGCTCACTCAAATCGAGAAATTCAGCCACATGTGGGCGGACGATCCAGATGCGGCAATATCAAAAGTGGTTGACCATTACTTGAAACAACCACAATTCGGGGAACGATGGGGACGACACTGGCTTGATGTTGCTCGCTATGGCGAATCGACCGGGCACGCGGTGAACCTGACGTATCCATTTGCTTATCGCTATCGCGACTACGTCATCGATGCCTTCAACGCAGACAAACCCTACAACGAATTCGTGCAGGAACAAATCGCGGGTGACTTGCTTCCTGCGGCTGACGACGAAACGTGGGCAGAACAACTGGTAGCCACTTCCTTTCTCGCCATTGGACCGAAGAACATCAACGATATGGACTCGTTGAAATTCCGCTCGGACTTGATCGACGAACAGGTCGACGTGACGTCACGCGTTTTTCTTGGGATGTCGCTAGCGTGCGCGCGTTGTCACGATCACAAGTTCGATGCGATCCCGCAGTCGGACTACTACGCCATGTCGGGCTTTTTTGAAAGCACCAACACCTTTTACGGAAGCCAAAAGGCGTCGACCAATCCCATGGTCCAGCAGGACAGCGGGATTCTTGAGTACCCTGTCGATGCCCCAAGCCCAGGACAAAAGATTTACACCCAAGCCGAACTATCGGACTTGAAAGATAATATCGCGACTCTGCGTTCGGAACTTGGACAAGGTTCACGTTTTGTTGGAATACAGAAACGGATCTACATCGGCCAACTTGAAAATGAACTCGCGGGATTGGATGAAAACGGTCGCCCAATCAGCTTTTGCATGGGCGTGCAGTGTAGCGCGAGTCCCGGCGACGCAACATTACTTTATCGCGGCGAAGTCGATCAACGCGGCGACGTGATTCCTCGCGGATTCCCGAGTGTGCTGTCGACCCGACCCGCTCGTATCGACAAACAAACGAGTGGACGTCGGCAACTCGCCGAGTGGATTGCCAGCGACCAAAATCCACTGACGGCCCGCGTGATGGTGAATCGCGTCTGGCATTTTATGGTGGGTCAGGGAATCATCGCGTCCCCGAGTGATTTCGGTGCAACGGGGCAACCGCCATCCCATCCTGAATTGCTCGACTTTCTGACGGCTCGGTTCATCGAGTCCAACTGGTCCGTTAAGTCGCTCGTACGTGACATTGCCACGTCGCGTTTGTATCGACAACGCACAGACATGAACGAGGAAGCCTACGAATTTGATCCTACGAATTCGCTTCTTTGGCGAGGTCATCCTAGGCGATTGGATGCCGAATCGATCCGCGACAACATGCTCGCCGTCAGCGGTCAGCTTGACTTGAAACCACCTCACGGCTCCGAGATCGCAAACGCTGGTTTTGTCCGAATCCGCAATGGAGTTCTTGAAGAAATTTCCAACGGCGTCGGAGACATGGCGGGTCGGATGGGCGGCGGAGGTATGGGTGGCGGTGGTATGGGACCAAGTGGCCGCTTGCAACGTGGCGGTCCCGGAGATGGCGCAGGCCCCGGCACACGTACACAGGCCAGAGGACCGGGTAATGGAATGAGGCCTGGCGGTGACAACATGGGCCAGAATGGCGGTGGAGGAATGGGGCGTGGTGAAATACAACGCGGTGGCATGCAACGCGGCGGAAGAGCCTCGGCGGGCGGACGCGGAAACAGCGATGCCGGGGACGTTCCACCGGGACGACTCGACATGGTCGACGCCAACTTTCGGAGTGTCTATCTCCCCCAGGCGCGAAACGAGACGCCTCGTTCGCTCGACGTTTTTGATTTCGCGGACAGCAACGCCATCGTCGGTCGTCGTGAGACATCGAACACTGCGGACCAAGCACTTTACCTACTCAACAACCCGTTCGTTCTGCGACAGTCCAAAGCATTCGCCACACGGATTGCTGACGAAGCAGCGACTCCAACGCAGCAAATCAAGTTGGCCTTCCGCTTGGCTTACGCACGACTGCCGCAGACGTCGGAGCTTCGGACTGCCAAAGCACTGCTTGCAGATTTCAATGGCACTGAAAAAGGCCTGGAACTTCTTTGTCAGTCTCTGCTCGCTTCTGCCGAATTTCGCTACGTGTATTGATTCAACGAATACCCATGACCACCGATCTCTTCGTTTAACCGGCAGCCGAAGGCGTCGACATCACTCGTGGAAACGACGCCTTCGGCTACCGGTTAAACGTAAAACGCAGAACCAAGCGAAATCCACCGTCGCCTTCGCTCACCTGAGGAAACTTTGATGACACAACCATTCAGTCCCATCGCCAGTCGCCGCCACTTCCTGCGCAGCACTTCGGCCGGTTTTGGCTACCTCGCGTTTGCCGAGATGGCTGCCAGAGTCGCTGCTGCCGAGTCATCTCAACAAAACCCTCTCGCGCCCAAGACACCGCATTTTCCGGCCAAAGCCAAACGCGTGATCTTTCTGTACATGGACGGCGCTCCCTCGCATCTCGACACGTTCGACTACAAGCCTCAGCTTATCGCCGACGATGGCAAAGCGGGAAAGTACGGTGGGACTCTATGGGGCAGTCCATTTGAATTCTCTCGGCATGGAGACAGCGGACTATGGATCTCCGAACTCTTTCCGAACGTCGCCCGCCATGCTGACGATCTTGCATTGATTCGTTCGATGCACTGCGATCAGCCGGCTCATCCGAGTGCGATGGTTCAAATGCACACGGGCACGTCGACGTTTATTCGCCCGTCACTTGGATCGTGGGTTGTCTACGGTCTCGGCACGGAAAATGAAAACATGCCGGGGTTCCTGTCTCTGACTCCGCCCGCTGCCGGTGCGCCAAGTTACAACAGTGCCTTCCTGCCATCGGTCTACTCCGGTTCTCGACTTGGTCGAGGTTCCGGCCGCAGATCGGGTCCGCAAAAGGCCATCGACATCGACAATCCAAACCTGAGCCGACAGGATCAACGCCGGCAAATCGATTTCATTCAACAACTCAACCGCGGGATGCTCGACCGATCGACAGGGTCTCAGCGGAACATCGAGGGCGTCATCGAGTCATTTGAACTTGGTTACCGAATGCAGGACACGATGCCCCAGCTGATGGATACTTCGCAGGAAACCGCTCAAACACTGCAACAGTATGGCATCGGCAACAGCGCGACCGATAGCTTCGGCCGGCAATGCTTGATGGCGCGAGGATTCGTGGAAGCGGGCGTCCGATTTGTCGAGATTTCATACGGCATCTGGGATCATCACTCCAAATTGTCCGAGAACCTGCCGACACGCTGCGAAGCTGTCGACCTTCCGATTGCCGGACTCCTGAAAGACCTCAAAGAACGCGACATGTTAAAAGACACGCTTGTGATTTGGGGAGGCGAGTTTGGTCGCACCCCAAATCGTCAGGGAAGGGATGGGCGAGACCATATCAACAAAGGTTACACACTTTGGATGGCAGGCGGCGGAGTCAAAGGCGGAGTCTCGTATGGCGCGACCGATGAACACGGTTACGAAGCTGTTGAGAATCCAGTTCACATCCACGACTGGCGCGCCACGATTCTGCACCTACTGGGCCTCGACCACGAACAATTAACCTATCGGCACGCCGGTCGAGATTATCGACTCACCGACGTCCACGGCAACATCGCCCACGACATCATTGCCTGATCCAACGAAGCGGAGCGTTCCATCGAAAGAATCCGAGGCGAGTTGATTCGCCCGGTTGCTGCAAACCAGCTACCCAATCACGAACCCTTGCTCAGCTTCGCAGATTGCCCAGTATGGCGCAATCGCCCTGGCTGTGCCCCTTCTTGAAAGCCTTCTCGTCGAGTCCGAGACAAGGCATCAGGGTTATCCGCTTTCGAGTTTTGCCACGGCGGACAGCCTGCGCGATGATATTCCAGGTTTGGTCCCACCTAGTGCCAAGAATGCTCATTGCTCCTTTGACCGTTTGTGTCGCCAAGAGGACGTCGATCGAGAACCACTCAAACATGATTGTGAATCGACTGTGCTTTTCAGCCCAAGGGACGTCCACATTCTTGACGCCGTGTGTCGGGCACTTCACTCGCGGGATCCGAGCAACAAGAATCGTCTTGAACTGGCATGAATCAAGGTGACGCCACCGTCGCTCATCAGTGTGGTCGTGACATGCCAACTCGGATTGGCATTCCGGCCAACAGAACTTCGTACCGCGGGCGTGGTCCACTTTGATCCGAATCTCTGACTGATCATGATCCAGTTGAACGTCACTGACCGTCCAAGGCGATTTCAAACCCAGAATCTGTTGATAGAGGTCCTTGTCTTGCTTCGCGATTCTCCTTTGCGGAGAATCCTAGCAAACCCACGAACTTCCCGGATGGACCCGAAAATGGAATCTCGCCATTGGTTGTCAGGTCGGTCGTGTGTCCATGTTAGGCAATCGCTGTAGAGGCAGAACGATTGCTTGAATCCTCACGAGGAAAAACCTCAACCAAACCTTCGATGTCATGAACTTCCGTTTGACGGCCGTCTTCACCCCTGATCCTAAACTCCGTTCCTAAATCCACGACTTCTGCCTCATCGGTCACGATCGTGAAGCTGATCGCTTCCTCAGGAGCCTTTCTGAGAAGTTATCAGCCGATCGGCGTTGGCCTCGATTTCAATGGGATAACCGAAGCTTCCATGGGATAACCGAAGCTAACGCCCGTCGGCCAATGGTTTATCGAGGTTCTCGGATAGGTCTCAGCTTTCCTCGATACCGGATTGCGGACGCCAACACAGAATCCCCGTTGAAGAACTTCGTTGCCGAGAAGAACCGCATCAGCAGGCGAGCAACCACGCGAGAGAACGCAGGGGATTACTTCCGAACGTCTAAATCCAAGTCGTCGAGATAGACGACCGCGTCGGTGTTCGCTTGGCTGACAAAACCGATCCAGTCGAGATGTTTCCACTGAGGGTGCACCAACGGTAGGTCTCGAAATACGTGGTTTTCCACTCCGTCACCCGCGACTGAGACCATCCACTGGCCTGCTTTCTTCCCGAGTCCCGCGGTGACCTCGACGTCGATCCATTTGCCGACGGGAATCTCCATCAAAACTTTGTCGCCGCTGCGAAGCTCTCCCTTTTCAAACCACAACGAGGGTCCGGTTCGATACGGGGTCGCCGAATCTCTCCATTCATGCTGAAACACCGAACCTTCATTCAACCGGATCGAAAACCGGCATGTCCCAACGCCTTCTCGAAGCTTCGGTTCAAAAGTGAACATCGGGTAGTATCGATGCTTCTGCCCCGGTGCATCGACTAGCTCCAAAACATGTTTGCCGCTCTTGGCCAATGGCGATTCGATGACACGAATATCACTCCGGTTCTTTTCAACACTAATTCCGATTCCCAGCGGCAACAGTTGGTCTTCGAAGTCCTCTTCAAACGTTGGGGGTGGCGGGGGAAGCGGTTCGGGCGGAACGGATCGCTCGGGCATCGGCAACACAGACGCTTTCTCAACCCAAGCCTTCCTACCGTAAACGCCTGCTCGGTGCCAATCGAAACGCTGGAATCCAATTTTGGAAGTAGCCGTTTCGTCGATCAACTGAAAATCGTCGTTTTCCGGGTCAGCAAATCGCGGGTTTTCGATCGTTGACTCTTCACTGGTATCCACTTCACCGAGGTCCACATCGCCTCCAATTCGCCAGTACAAGTTGCCGCCGATCTTCACGCCATCATCTCCCCACTTGCCATAAAACAGGGTCTCGCTGTCATACAGAACAATGTTGCGTTCAAACGTAAACGAGAGATGATTTTCAGCCTTGCTTCGTCGAACCTGATACTCGCGTCCGAAGGCAAAAATGTTGTTTCGAATGATATTCTCGCGACCGTAATGCTGGTGGTACCCGCCTGATTTGGTTCGATAGACGAGATTGTTTTCTAACAAGATGCCGGTGCTTCCCTCGTCGTTGTACAGCCCCCACCCGCCATAGCCCCAGGATTCGATGTCATGAATTCGATTACCGCGAAGAACCGTTCCAGGTGATGGGCCGAGCGTGTAAATACCTCCCATGTCACTAAGCCATCCCTTTCCGATGTGATGAATATGATTGAATTCAACACGGTTGTTCTTCGCCAAACTTTCGTCATACCCCCATCGCCACCCCACAGAAATACCGGTGTAGTACATATCCGCGATTTCATTGTGCGTGACATCGTTGAAACCACTGTTTCCGATCCAACCCCCTACGGCACACGGGAAGAGATGCCCGGCATCGTGAATAATGTTGTTATCGACACTATTCTCCCGGGTCCGATCGGACTCCTTGGCCGCAATCGACATTTCCCCGATCCGAACGCCTCCTGCACCGAGGTCATGCAACCAGGAATTCTGCAAACGACAGCCGCTGCATCCTTTGCGGAACCACACGCCGTAGTTGCTGACATGAGCAATCTCGCAGTCTTCGATAACAACGTTCCTGGCACCATCAACCTGCACTGAGGCTTCGATGTAGGCGGCGGCTTGCGCGGGCTCATGTCCACCGGGAGGCGTCTCGTGCCCCGAATGTCGAAAAGAGATTCCGCGAAAGACGAGGTCTTCTACAAAACGTCCATTGGCGGAGTCACCTTGGACGATCAACAATTGGTCACAGACAGGAAAGACGCACTCGGCAGTGTTTTTGGCAACGCTCTCGGCAGTGTTTTTGGCAACGTTCTTGGCAACGTTCTTGGCAATGCTTTTGGCGTCGCCGTTGCTATTGGCATCGCCGGTAGACAAGACTTCGTCTGGACGTGGACGGTAGGTCAACCAACCATCCTTCGATAGAAAGAACTCGCCCGGCTCGTCCAACGCACCCGCATAGTTCTCCAGCACAAAGCCGGTGTTACGGGTCAGCGGGTTCCACGGTTTCATCGGGCGGCCCGAAACGACGAGCCGCCCCGACGCAGGATCCGCGTCATCTAAAAAGCGACGCGTGATGTCCCATTTATGAAACGCCAGCAATTGCACGTCGCGAATTTCGTCTTCGCTTAACGTCTTCAACCCCGTCAAGTCACCGGGGTTGGCCGCGAGCACCTGCCGGGCACGCCGACCATCTTCCATGTCTACCTGCTTCGCATCACGCAGGTAATGGAAGAACGAATCTGGCTCACGTGCACGGATGGCTCGCGTTCCGTTCACCCACAATTGTTCAAACCGCTTTACGGATGAGAGGTCACATTTCCACAGACCATCGGCGTCTGCGACTTTGGTCCATTTCGAAGTAATCCGTTGGCCTCCCGAAAGAATCGGCGACGCGTCTGGGGCGGCTTCATAGATGACATTACCATCACCAACTTCGAACAAGATCGGTTCTGTGATCCGGTAGACGCCATCCTCTACCACGACGCGGAACGCTTCGTTGGGCTTGTCGATGCGTTGCGTACGGATTGCATCGCGAGCCTCCGCGAGGCCGCGAATCGGCCCATCAGGACTCACCGTCAACACGGTCGCTGCCATCGTCTGAGATGCACTTACGCAGCAGACCACTAGACAAACCAGCCTACTGAACAAATTTCGAGAGCCAAAGCAAAAAATCAAAGTCATACGTAGATTGAAAGTTCGGATTTCTTGGCGAGGGAAAACGACAGCGCCCAAGACGTGCCCCATTCAGCCAGCGATCACCACGGGCACCATTACGCACGTCCTGCGTGTCGACCAACAACCATAGCAGATCCGAACATCAGCAACGCGCAACAATTCACCGCAAAATCACAACAAACGTTCACCTCTCGTAACTGGCACGAACGTTCACACACATCATTTCTTAACATGGTTTAAGTGTTGATGAAGCGTCACGAATTCGGATTGCTTCCCACTGAACACTCGCTACAAAACAGTCAAATTGTCAACTCATTTTGACGCGAGACCTTCCCATGTCAGTCCGTGATTGCCTGCACACAGCCCTGCTATCAATGATCCCGTTAGTGTCATGGAGCACGAACGTCGTCAACGCTGAGGTCGTGATATGCGCTACCGAAAACGGTTCCGGTGGTGTTTACTTCCAGGGGACCGGGTCTCTCGACCTGACCGATTTAGAATACGTGGGCACCAATTCGCCGTTCGGCCTTGTACACCCCGACTCAGGACTCCTCGGTTTCGGTGGTGAAGTGGACCTTTACACGGGGCTTACCTCTCCTGGTTCATTCGGTGCCAATTGTGGTCTGCTAGGCATGACCCAGACTCAGGGCAATCCGTTTCAACTTCTCAACGACGTTTCGTTTGTGGGCGTTAACGACACGCAGGTTGGTCTAGGTGTTCCGAAAGACTATGTCTCCGGTGAACCGATTACCTTCTCGGGAACAGTAAACGCCTCATTTGAAACCATGGGACTCTCCCTCGCAGAATCATATTACTGGCGTTGGGGAGAAGGTGAACACGCGGACTACGTTGTCTTGAAAATCGGAACCTGCGCGGTCTCGGAACCGACGTCGCTTCTCGCCATGGTACCGATCGCTACGGTTCTATTGCGGCGAAGAAGACAACGACCATAGACGCACTGGCGCGACCGCACCTCGTGTTGCAAGATTCGATCGTTCCTGTTGCCATTTCAGGCAGCGACATTCACCACCGGACTTGCACCAGTAATCACGGAGTGCTCTGACGAGCTGCTTCGATTGGCAGGTAGATATGGAACGCCGTTCCTTTGCCAACTTCACTTTCAACTTCGAGTCCGCCTGACATGTGGGTAATGTCCGCGAACGCGGTCGAAAGACCGAGACCGGTGCCTCGGCCGATCGGTTTGGTCGTGAAGAACGGTTCAAAGATGCGTTTCTGAATATCCGGACTCATCCCGTGTCCCGTATCGAGGATACTCAGCCGCACAAAAGTCCCGGGGTTCGCTCTCTCGAAAGACGCAACCTGTTGCGAGTTGAGATTCTCACGCGAGGTCTCGACCATCAGCGTGCCACCGTCCGGCATCGCATCAGATGCGTTCCTGACCAAATTTATGATCGCCTGTTCCACTTTCCCGCGATCGGCTTTCGCTACCGGAAGACCGTCGGCAAACCGAGTTTCTAGGTCAACCGAG
>NZ_ANOH01000110.1 GCF_000346505.1 Aporhodopirellula sallentina SM41 | reverse complement strand
CGGAACCGGCGGGATCCCAATCTACGTTTGCGAGTTGTGAGTCACTGGCGAGTTGACGCTCTTCTTGCTGCTGATGACTCGTCGATGGGCTAAGAGTGAGAGCCGGATTCAATGTCGGAGTCGCGGACGGTGGAATCTGCTTCGGCGGATTCACGCCAACCCAAAACCGAGTCCCTTTCCTCCAACCCCGGCAAACTTCCGGTGGTACTCCAAAACGAGCCTCCACGGGCTCGACTTCGAGGATCTGTAACACTCCTTGATTGGGGCCGATCATCTCGCCCTCGTCGTACCGCCTTATCGCGATCACCCCCGCGTACGGAGCGACGATTTGGCTGTCGTCGCGGTCGACATCGACTTGCCTCCGCGACGCCTTGGCGGATTCTAATCTGGCTCGGGCAAATGCAATCTGCTCAGCACGCGTGCCGTCTTCGAGTTCTTCGAGTTCCGCCTTGCGTGACGCCAACGTCGCTCGCATTTCATCCACAGCGAATTTCGCGTCGTCGAGTTCCTGATCGGTCCCCGCACTGCGTCGAGAAAGCTGCTCCTGTCGGCTCAGTCTCTTTTCGGCCGATTGCAGTTGCGATTCGAGTTGCCGGACCCGGGCCGACGCCGCCCGTTTGGTCTGCTCGCGAGGTCCCGCGATCGCTTCCTCGAGCGAAGCCGATGCCGCCGCCACGTCTGCATCCGCCATCATCTCACGGACGTCCAAATCAGACGTGTCGAGCCTCGCCAAAACGTCACCTTCCGCGACCGCGTCACCTTCGTGCACCAATATCTCATTCAGTCTGCCGCTACGTCGCATCGACAGCCAACTCGATCGCTTCGCACGGACCTCTCCGCGGTAAGACTCAAACAACAACGGCGCGGAAACCTCACCCGCACGAATTATCGCCACGTTCACACGTCCGGCCGCGTCACCTGAATGCTCGCTACCACCGATTGCACCGGAGCCTGCCGAGGCATTTGGGGCCAGCACAGGCAGGCTTCGCATGGCCCATGCGCCTGCAAACGTGCAAACGATCACCGCGACGGCCCCGAACACGACGAACAAACGCATGCCCTTTCGAGTCGGCGTCGTCACCGGTTCGACCACGGAATCATCTCCAAGCGATGCGGCTGAATCGCTCGGTGCAACAGAATCGTTCGATGCAAGACGTCGGGTCATGCGGGGGAATCCTCCGCAGGTTGCTCGAGGAGGCGTTTCGCGTGACGGCGCAGTTTCGGTGTGATCGCAACCACAAAACTCTGGTACGCCCCGGCATCATAAAGCGGCCGCCATCCCAAATCGTCCAACAGCGCGTTGCAGTTTCGCCGGATCGCGATCCGCGGATGTGAGATTCCGGCGTTTCCGAGCGACGGGCTCGTTGCTTCCAATACCAAACCGCCGTAGACCAACGACCATAAACCGAACACGAGCTGCTCGGTCAATCTTTGTCGCGAGATGCCGTTGGCCAGCGTCAAGTCACCGCTCTCGATGGCCGCGCCGATCACGCCGCTCAGACAATTGATGCATTGCTGTTCGCATTCCGCCAGCAACTCGCGGCGGGTGGGAGACGCCTTCTGCCAAACCGGATCGTGCCGCGTAGTTTGCTCGATCGCAAAATCATCCGGCAAACAATCCACGTAGACTTCCGCCGCGATCCCAATTGCCGCACAACGCTCTCGCGGCTGATCACTCAACGTCACCGCGTACCGGAACATCTCCATCCGCCGCCGGACCGACCGGGTCGCCAACGCCGACAAAATATCTTCTTTGTTGACGTAGTGGTTGTAGATCGTCCCGCGTGTGCACTGCATCTCGCGTGCGATCGCCTCCATGCTGACCGCGGCGAGCCCCTTCTCTCGCACCAACGGGTACGCGGCATCGAGGATCCGACCACCGCGAGCACGAATCTCCCTCTGCTTCGCCGACAAGACGGGCGAACCAGGGGCGTTTGAGCAATTCGTCGAGGAGGAAGAGGCAGACATACCTCCTAATATGATCTGATCGTCAAAAATGACAACGCGCCAATTTTGACAAACTGTCAAATTATCCGTTCTTTAACGAGTCGCGGATTTCCCGCAGCAGTAAAATGTCCTCGCTCGGAACCGCTTTTTCCTCCTCCGGTTGCTCTCCTTCCATCTGCGACCTCGCGGCATTGATCGCCTTGATCATCACAAATAACGCCGCCGCGATCAGCAAGAATTCAAACACCGTCTGCACGAACGGTCCGTAGTTGAGGATCGGATAGTCCTGCACCAACATCACCGGATCACCATTCTCGAGCGTCTCCATCGTGCCGTCGGGTTTCAGTTTCGGGCTCTCTGTTTTGATCGTGTAGGCGGCTTCCTTGAAATCGATGCCAAACCTTGCCGTCAGGAGATTGATCGGCGGCATGATGACATTGGCAACCAGAGACGACACGATTTTCCCAAACGCACCTCCGATCACGACGCCCACTGCCAAGTCGACGACGCTGCCCCGCATCGCGAAATCCTTGAACTCTTTCATCAAACTCATATCAACAATCCCACGCTCATACCTATGAAAACGACCGCGTCGGTGACATCACCGAAGCCGTGAACAAGTATGGAGCGTCCGCGCACGGCAGGAAAGCAGACGCGTCTGCACAGGATCGCGGTGACCACCGCTCGTGGCGTTCGCTACACCAACCGACACGAACGACGTGGCGGCATTCTCAAAGCAACGCCGCGGCGAATCCTCAAACCGACAAGGCAAGAAACATCATCATGCCGGACGACAACGTGGCGGCACCGACCATCGACCAACCGGCCGCTCCTCGAAGGGTAACACCCAACGGTTGTCGGATTCGAATCCACGATTCACGAAAACACATCGCTGCGGTCGATTCCGTCAAAGCGCCAGGATTGGCGGTCGCCAAACGCACTCCCCCACCGAGAACCACCGGCGGCAACAGCAACCTCCAAAGACTCCCTACCGCGATCGTCGCCAACGCGATCATGACCGCCCATCGCACGTTGCTTTCCGACAACCTCCAAACGTTTGGTTGCGTAATCTCGATCGATTGAGAAAACACCTCGGCACGTTTGCTGATCTGCGACTCATACGACGTCAGCCAACGCTCGGCTTTTTCATCGCGAGACACCCAGTACTCTCGCCAACGCGTTGTTTGATTCAACGCGGATGGAACTGTTGTGGCCGAGTTTTCTACACCGGGTTTCGACTGGACTGCTTCCCCGGCCTGCGTGCCGTCGGGCTGTCGCAACGACACCGTGCGAAACGGGTCCTGCCCCGCCCGATCAATCGGCTGATCTGCGCCAACTGACTCCGCATAGGCTTGCGACGTCTCCTGATACCAACGAACGAGGCCTACCTGTGGCGAGACCGGCCCGATCATTTGCCGAACCAACTCGTTTCGCAATTGGTCAACAGATCGCGATGAGTTCGCGATGAGAAAACGTTGAACTTCACCGCCCGGCGGTTTCACGCAAACCTGGTAGGTTCGGATACTCGAATCGCGGAGTTGGATCAATTCACGCGACCTCGCGACCGAACAAACCAGCACGAACGACGCCAGTGAAACCAGCGCCATGTCGATCAGAAACGAGCGTGTTAGGATCTTCAACGGAAAACACACCCAAATTGAGTCGGGATTCGTGGACATCCTTTTTATCGGCTCGCTCCCAAACGAAGGTCCAGTAAACTTATTCCGATTACGACAATTGGCACGGTAACAAGAAGCGATGATTGACTTTCAGATCAAAATTTGTGGCGTCCGCACGGAATCCGACGTCCGCGTGTGTGAAACTGCCGGGGCGGATTGCGTGGGCCTGAATTTTTTTCCAAGAAGCATCCGTTACCTGCCACCGGACTCGCCCGATGCCCTCGCCGTTAGCCGATGTGGCGCGCGAGCGGGAATCGTTCGTGTCGGGCTGTTTGTCAACGAGAAGGCCTCTGAAATCCTGCGTGTCCAAAGCCTCCTTCAACTCGACGCGGTTCAACTGCACGGTGACGAAACAGTTGCCGACGCGGAGGAATTGCTCAATGCGAGAATTCCCGTGATTCGCGCGATCCGACTGCCCACCACAGCCCTCTCTCTCGAAGAAATCGCGGCGAAAATTGGCAAGTGGGCCGACGTCCCGGTCGCCTTGCTGCTCGACGCCGACGCGGGGGCTCAATTCGGTGGTGGCGGCAAACAACTCCACTGGCCTTCGATCGCATCCTGGGCGGAGGAATCACCACAGCAGGCCGGCCAACCGAGCTGGATTTTGGCCGGCGGGCTCAACAGCGAAAATGTCGCCAAGGCGATTCAGACCAGCGGCGCCACCCGTGTCGATGTCGCCAGCGGGGTGGAATCTCCCAAGGGAACCAAATCACCCGAACTGATTCAAAAATTCGTGTCCCAGTGCGTCCAAAGGGGCGTTGACGTGGAGCGATAACTTTCGCACACTCTCCCCTCTGCAAAAAAGCACCACGCGAAACAAAAGCGGCCGTGGCGGAACTGGCAGACGCGCTAGGTTGAGGGCCTAGTGGGAGTTAATCCCGTGGAGGTTCGAGTCCTCTCGGCCGCATTGATTTTTACGGTGTTTTTGATCGAGTCATATCGTCAAAAACCTAGTGTCACTCAGCAAGTGACAAAACAAGTGACACATTGACTTAACATTGGATTCGCGTCGCTGGCCTGGGCCAGAGACGTTCTCTACGCTCAGGGTCCCCCTTATGAGCGAAAGAGTCCAATCATGGCGTCACTTCACCCTGAGCCTTCGGGCACCATCCACATCGTTCTCCGTATCGGAGGGCGACGCTTCAAACGCTCTCTCGGCACCAAGCTCGAGTCCCAAGCGGTCGTTCGGCGAGACGCGATCGTCGAGATGCTCGATCTAATCAAGCGTGGCCGTTTGATAGTGCCTGAACACGTTTCGGTCATCGACTTCTTGATGGCGGACGGCAAAGTCGATTCGCTGCCTCCTGCCGATCCGCTGAAGACTCGGGCCGGACGGGTCACCCTGGAATCGATGTTTGCCCAATTCTTTGATTCACTACCGGTCGACAACGTCGAAGCGACCACCATCGGCACGATGCGGACGCATCAAAAACATCTGACGCGAATCCTGAAGCCAAATTTCGATATGGCCAATTTCACCGGCCAGACGCTTCAAAAGTACGTCAACGCTCGGGCCAAAGAAACAACCCACTACGCGATCGACAAAAGCAAGCCAAAGGAGGAGCGAGAGTACAAACGGGTCTCTGCAACGACGATCCGGAAAGAAATCGTCACTCTCGGCACGGTGTGGCGGTGGGCGGCAACGGTTCCCCTTGTCTCCGGCCCATTTCCCAACCGCGGCATTCGATTGCCGAAAACGGACGAGAAGCCGCCTTTCCAAACCTGGGGAGAGATTGAAGGTCAGATTCGACAAGAAAGTTTGACCGGCCTCGAAGCGGATACTCTTTGGGATTGCCTGTACCTTCGGCAAACGGAAATGAATCACCTGCTTAAACACGTTAAAAAAGCAGCTCGCTCCCCTTTCATTCATCCGATGTTTGCGATGGCCTGCTACACCGGAGCCCGCCGCAGCGAAATCATGCGGTCGCGCCGATCGGATTTTAACTTCGAGACAAAGTTCGTCACCATTCGCGAAAAGAAACGCGTGAAAGGCCAGCGGTCAACGCGTCGCGTTCCCCTCGCTCCCCCATTCGAGGCAATCATGCGAAAATGGTTTGACGATGAGCACCCTGGTGGCCCCTGGTCGTTTGCACAATTTGATTCATTCATGGATCAACAGCCGCTGCCAATCAAACCAGAGCAAGCACACTCTCATTTTCAATTGACGCTTAAAGGGAGTCGCTGGGAAAAGATCAAAGGCTGGCATTGTCTGCGGCATAGCTTCATCAGCAACCTCGCGTGCAGTGGAATCGACCAGCGGATCATCGATGAGTTTGTCGGTCACTGCACCGAAGAAATGAGAAGACGCTATCGGCATCTTTTCCCAGACATCAAACACGCGGCAATTGCTCAAGTGTTTGGTGGTGCAGCAGTCGTCGCTCGATAAAAGCCAATCGAATGGAACAGCATCGGTTCCGCAAACAGGCCTAGTTTTTTTCGCGTTCCGAATCCTTACCAAACCCCCGTTTATTACGGGGGCGTGTTTTGTACCTAGCTATTGCCCATCTTCACCCTAGTTTCGTTATTCCGCATTAATGGGGCGTATCCACCTTGGACCGGTCTGCCAGTCTGTTGCATGTCGGAAACGAAGAACCACCGCTACGGTCTTCCCCAAGGCTTTTTGGATTTTTCGAGGATATCAGATATCTCTTGCTGACCTTCACTACGAATTCGCTCTCTCTCGGCCGCCGGCATCTTTTCAAACGCGAAAAATTCTTCACGAGGAGTCTTACGCCGAAGCATCTTAAAGGTCTCGAGTCTGTAGAAGGTATGGCCTTTTGCAATCGAGATCCCAAACCATGCTGCATTTGGAAACAATCGCATTAGCTGAAAGCGAAGTGGGACACTCGCGTCCAAGGTGGCAAATTCGTTCACGTCCACAGCGACAGTCGACCGAACAACTAAATTTTCAAGTGGCGATTCCAGGTTTGCTCCAAGGTCATACGACGAAACCGTAAGTGTTGCATTGGTATCGGTTACCGAAACCAATGTGATCAGCCAATCAGATGTTAGCATCGCCTCCCCTACCCTAAGCTTGAATGCTGGCATGCCCATCAATCATCTCCTCGTCTGAAGTTTATTTGTTACCCAACCCCCGGAACGCGGACTGCACTTTCCTAGAGCACTGAATCCGTGTGATGGTTCAAAGTCGCACCGTCGAACTTCGGGCGGCGTGCGAGGAAGCATCGGTGAAAAGATGACTTCTCCTTGTTCGTCGATCGTGTCATTTCCGTCGGCAAAATTGGCGATCCGGTAAATAGTGACGCCGATGTGTGCGCCGGAAGGAGCGAAAGAATGAAACTAGATTTGTTGAACGCCTTGCGGTGTGGACACCGGTTGGATCTTCATTCTACGCAATGCGGGAGGGGCCGGGGCAAGAACTGGTCAAATGCGATGCCGACCGTTCATCGCGAACGCGTTTTTTAGCTAAAAGATTTGTCTTTCAAGTACTGAACGGCTCGCGAATCGACGTTGAATCGTTCTTGGTCTGTTCGTGAACCTGCAATTGAAAGATCCGTTCAATTCGTTTGCGTTCTGACCCGTTTGCGATCGCCTCAAGAGAGACCTTTGGACCGTTCAGGTTCGTTCGTCTACTCCCCTATTTGCCGCTTTGTAATTGAGTGTGATCACTTTTGATCGGTATCTCAATCGTTCATGAATCGAGCTAGATCGGTGCAAATTGATGTTGATTTATACGATCAAACACCCTGTTTTGATCGACACTAGTCTCCCCTCTCCTCTTTCGCTTTGATCTGATCCTGCATGGTTCACTGACCGTTCTGACTGAGGGCAAGGACCGCCGTACTCTCGCGATTTGATTGCGTACAACAAATTTGAACAGTTCCGCGAACGAGTCGCGAACCGTTGATTTGAATGCCTCGAACGCAAGTGCGAACGCTCGGTTCACTTCCTCGTTCAATTGCTTGCTTTTCTGTTTTGGCTGCTGTAGGGTCGGATCAACATTCCATTTACCCCCTATGTCTGAGTTTATCTCTGCAGTTGAAGCCAGCAAAATCACGCCGGTCTCTGCAAGCACCATCAAACGATTTATTCGTGACGTTGTTGAAGATCCGAATCACGCTTCACGCGATAAAGTGCAACCGTCGGTCGAAGAGCTGAAACGTGCACAGGAGGCAGGGGAGCCGTATCGCTGGACGATTGAGCAGGAATTTGTGATCGAGCAATTTGGAACCGCTGACAAAAAGAAGGGGAGTGCTGACAACCAACCGTCTGGGATGGTGCTGGAGATTCTGCGAAGCCAACTGGAAGCGAAGGACGCTCAGATCCGAACGTTAGAAACACAACTCGATCGAAAGGACGAGCAAATCAAACGTCAGGATGATCGGATGCAGGAGACGCACGTGCTCATGCAACACCTACAGAAACGATTGTCGTTGACGGCACCGTCACCCGAAGCAGTCACGGTAGATGAGGTTGTGGACGTGAACGACGATGCAGAACCGAGCCAAACAAAGGAGAGCTTGACGAACGCAACACCGCAAGCGAAGCAGAAAAGCAAGAAGTCAGCAAACTCAGGCAAGAACAGCCAACGCGGTCTATTCGGCGGTCTGTTTCGCCGGTCGAAGTAGGGGAGCCTAATCCACGCTTCTTCCAAATCATTCCTATACTCTGTTGAACTCTTCTCTGAATCAAACTCGGCCCGCTACCGCCCGACCAAAAACCTCGCGGTACTGTGGACTTGCCCAGCACACTCTGGTGGAACACGCCCTTTGTCCGCTCGACGCCACGAAGGCGATTCGACCAGGACTGCTGTACGATGCTTCGTACCAATACACCGACAAGAATCGAAACCGCAAAACAGCTCGTGCTCAAGTGGCCGCTCCGTTTGGTTTTTCACCCAATGACGAACTGTATCTCTACGGATTGCTGTCATTGACCTTCGCCCAAGCCGATCCTAGCGTTGACTTTTACGCAACGCCGCACTGGTGCTTGAAGCAGTTGGGATTGGTCGACAGCAAGAATAGTGACGGGAAACGGTACCGCATTTTCCGTGAAGCGATCCGCCGTCTATCTGGGGTCGTCTACACCAACGATCGGTTCTTCGATCCGGTTCGCGGCGAGCATCGCGATGTTGCGTTTGGTTTCTTGAAATACTCCCTTCCGATCGATCCCGAAAGTAGCCGGGCATGGCACTTCGTCCACGACAGCCAATGGTTCCAGTTTTGCCGCGCGGTGCAGGGGAGTTTCTCGTTTGATTTTCAAACCTATCGGCAACTGGACTTCGCCAGTCGTCGCCTGTTCTTGCTTCTGCAAAAGATGTTTCACCGCATCGACGCCACGCCACGATTTGAACTGCGTTCACTCGGAGTCGAAACGCTAGGATTTAATGATTCGCTCGCAACCAAAGAAATCAAACAAAAGCTGATCCGGGTTGCGGGCACTTTGTTGGACTTGAAAGCAATTCGCTTGCCAGCCAGCTGCAAGGCCATTCGTGACCTATTCCAAAAGGAACGTAAAGGAGTGTTCTCAGTAACATTCCATCGAGGTAGCTACTTCGATGGCCAACCCTACCGCACGGTGTTTACTGCCAAGGATTCGCCCCTCTATGAACCACTGGAGAAGATCGGTTTCGATACCGCTACGATTAAGCGGCTGATTGGACAATATAGACCGAGCCTGATTCAGCAATGGTCCGACATCACTTTGTCCGCGATCGAGCAGAAGAGAATCAATCAATCTCCGGAGGCGTTCTTCATGTACCACGTAAAACTAGCCAGCGAACAGAAAACTACGCCACCGGATTGGTGGCGGGAGCTTCGCAAGGCAGAGTTCGCTACCGAGCGTGCCAATCGACCCAGTGAACCTGATGATGAGCAAGCTTTCAATGACTACCTTGCGCATGAGGGGCGCGAAGCGTTCGAACGCGTCATGAATAAGCTGTTCGTGGGCCTTCGAGAAAGTGGTCAGACTGAGCCGGAGGCTCGAAGCAACGCCGAGTACACCGCGAAGGTCAATCTGCGTCGGACGTATCGTGTGCAATCCAAAACAGATTCATCCGGTGGCATGTTGAGCATGGCAGAGCTACTAAAACGATGGCAATAGAAGGGGAGTGAAGGCACCGGACTTCGCGTCACCCTTTTCTATTTCTTCAGCCGAACCTCGCGTCACCTTTTCAAAGATTCATACCGGACCTGTCGTCACCTTTTTGTTGGCTTGACTTGAAACTTCGTCGCTTCGCAGAAGCACATAACCAGCAAGCGTTCGACGGAACTTGCTACGCCAAAGAACTTGAACAAAGAATCTGTCATCAAAGGGCGGGTGGAACCCGCTATCGATTGAATAAATTCAATGTTGGTTTGGCAACATTGTCGATCGATTTGAACGATCGAACTCCACAAAAAGAGAGCAATCATCAGTGACCGATTGACTGACACCACACGTGACCTGCAAGCGTGCCAGGTTTCGTGTCATCTTTCGCGGCAGGGGACTGCACGCTTATCTTGGCTTACAAAGCCGCTCTCGGTCACCTCTGTGAGGGCTCCGCATCGACGTCCTTCGTCCGCGACCCCAGGCGGCTTTGCGACTATCGCGGACGGAGCCACGGCGCACCCGCCTGGGGTCGCTGACACTCGCTTCGCTCGGTCCTCGACGCGTCGCCGCACGCCACTTCACCAGCGGCAAAGCCGCCCCCAATCGCCGGACGAAGTCCGGCTACCGCCACGGCCCCTCTCTCCACTTGCCCCAAAATGCATCGCTAACGCGTCTCTCTGCGTCGATCGCTACCGCGACGACGTTCACCACCTTAGTTGAGTTCGCGGAGCGCATACGAGCTTCAAACGCATGCTTCATCTACAACGCATTCAACTACTTTGCAAGGGACTGTCGAATGGTCGCCCACTCCTCTTCCGTCAAATCCTCGGGCTGACGCCCTCTCATCATCCCATCGTGCGTATTGCTGGTAAACCCGAGACGGGTCTGCACACCGGCCTCGGTTAGTCGCCACAATAATTCTTTGAAGCCAGCTTCGCCCTCTGCATCGCAGTCTGGTAACAGCAAGGCTCGATTGCCGCCAGCTTGTTTAGCGAAGCGAATCAACTTCTCAATTTGTTGATCTGTCGCCTTGTTACTACCAAGACCGACCGCCGCAACGCCCAAGCTTTCCATTCTCAAAATCTCGTTTTGGCCCTCGCAGACGGCAACGCCATACTCGTTGAGTGACTCTTGAACGTGCGGCTCGTTGAGCCGATCGGCATATCCACCGTAGAGTTCGAGCCCGCGTTTGTAGCCGGTCACGTAGCGATGTTTATTAGGTTTCTTTCCTTCGGGCTTGCCGTCACGCAGCCACTTGCTCCATTTCGCCTCAAATGAAAGATCGCGACCGCTGTAGCTGACCACTTCGCCGCGTTCATTATGATGCGTGTACACGAGATAGTTTTTGCGGAATAGACTTCGACCATTTCCTGGAATCCACCCCACGCCCCACTTTTGCATCAGTTCTGACGTTAGCCATTCTCGCTTGCGAACGTACTGGGCTGCCTCGGGGCTCATTTCGGCAACATCGACGACTAGGTCATTGTGGAGGTCAGCGAGGTTTCGCGCCGCCTCGTTTTCATGCCGAATCATCGGCACGTTTGCCTCTTTTGGTAGAGCCATCGGCTCTTCCTGCTTGGTAACGGTAGGCCTCTGAGTCCTGGCTGGCCGTAATCCATCGACGACACCGTTGATCTCGCGTAGCTTGGCAACGGCCTCTTTGAACTCTTGACCACGCAGACGACCCCCGGCGGGCGGTTGATGGTTCTCCAGTCCATGAATCAAGCCCAAAATGTTGCTTGACGTTTGGCACACATGGCAGTACAGCCGTTTCGCCGCATCAAGCTGAATGGAAAGGTTGCCATACTGACTATCGCTGCAGGCTTCATTGAACACACACTTCATCCGGTGCTCGCGAGCACCGGCAACCGGCAAGGGCAGGCCATAGT
>NZ_ANOH01000109.1 GCF_000346505.1 Aporhodopirellula sallentina SM41 | reverse complement strand
CGACCCTGCAAAGCTTCCTGTCCGTTTCGCCGACTGCAATTATCGACGGAACCGAAACGATGGACACGCTGACGTGGGACTTCAACAGCGGCACCGAAGCGTTTGACTTCTTGGCCGACGGCGAAACCCTGATCCTGACCTACACAATCAGTGCCACCGACGACGACGGCACACCACTGTCGGACACTGAAGCAATCACGGTCACCATCACGGGAACCAACGACGGTCCGACTGCCAACATCGATACCAACACTGCGGTCGAAGCGGGCGGAGTGACCAACGCGATCACCGGCGTGGATCCGTCAGGCAACGTGCTCGATAACGACACCGACCCCGACGCGACCGACACACTCACGGTCAACGGCGTGGCGGCCGGAATCGCAGGCAGCACGTCCGGTTCGGTCGGCGTTAGCGTCACGGGCAATTACGGTTCGATCGTCGTCAACAGTACCGGCACCTACACGTACGCGGTCGACAACGACAACGCGTCGGTGCAAGCCCTTCGGTCTTCGTCAGACACACTCGACGACGTGTTTACCTACACGACTACCGACGCGGACGGCCTCGAGTCGACGCAGCAAATCACGATCACCATC
Source organism: Aporhodopirellula sallentina SM41 (assembly GCF_000346505.1). Lineage (GTDB taxonomy): Bacteria > Planctomycetota > Planctomycetia > Pirellulales > Pirellulaceae > Rhodopirellula > Rhodopirellula sallentina. The sequence goes on along the minus strand of NZ_ANOH01000109.1, from coordinate 6,852 downwards.
CAAGGTGCCAACGATGCACCGCACGATTTGGACGCGGTCGGCATGACGGTCGACGAGAACGCGGCCAACAATCATGTCGTGGGAACCGTCTCGACCAGCGACGTGGACGCAGCCGACACGACTTCGTACCAGCTAACCGATGACGCGGGCGGGCGATTTGACATCAACGCCGCTGGTGAAATCTATGTCACCGACGCGAGCAACATCGACTTCGAAGCCGCGACGCAGCATGATGTCACCGTTGAGGTTACCGACTCCGATGGCGCCACCTATCTCGAGACGTTCACCATTTTCGTCAACGATGTCGATGAGTTCAACGTGGTCGGCTACGGCGATATCGACGGTGCCGCTAACGAAGTCGACGAGAACTCACCGGGCGGCGTCGGTGTTGGGATCACCGTGTCGGCGATTGACGCCGATGGCAGCAACAACACGGTCACTCATTCGCTGATCGACGACGCGGGCGGCCGCTTTGCGATCAATCCAACGACCGGCGAGGTCATGACCTCCTCGTCGGCGCCGCTCAACTACGAAACCAACACATCGCACCTCGTCACCGTTCGCAGCGTTTCCTCCGACGGCAGCGAAGTGACACAGAGCTTCACGATTATGATTCTCGACATCAACGAAGCTCCCGTCGCCGAGGACGACGCGTACAGCACTCTGGCTGGACAAACCGTCAGCCTCACGACACCCGACCCGCTCGATAACGACACCGATGTCGAAGGCGATCCACTCGACCTCGTCATTGTCGCCAGCCCTTCGTCGGGAACGTTGACCATCCAAACCGACGGCACGATCACGTACACGCCGAACTCCGGCTTCTTCGGCGTCGATACGTTCACCTACCGAGCCGACGACGGGATGCTGCTGAGCGACGAAGTTGCCACCGTATCCATCAACGTCCAAGCCGGCGGAGGTTCGTCCGGCGGCTCAGGCAGTGGTTCCGGTAGCGGTTCGGGCAGTGGCTCGGGAGACGGAGGCTCGTCCGACGGTGGCAGCGGCGACAGCGGCAGTGGCGACGGAGGCAGCGGTGACGCGGGAAGCGGCGAAACCGCTACCACCGACAGCGGAACGAGCAGCGAAACACCGATCGGCGGCCTCGCAGGCGAAACAAACGGGAACTCGGGCAACGACTCCAAGGACACCGCCACACAAGCCAATCGAGGCAACTCGCAGAATGGGGACGACGCCAATCAGGAAGGCGGCAACAGCACCGACAAACAGGATACGATCCTGACGGGATCCACCAGCCATGCTCTCAATTCGACGTTGCGAAACGCGACAGCGAAAGACATGGAAATCATGTCTGTCGCCTCGATATTTGAGAAAGGTCTCGCCGACGCGTTGTTGGAATTCGACGAAGACTCGTTGCTCTCGTGGTACGCGTTCGCCAACCCGACCGAACACACCTCGGGATTGGTGGAAGACCAAGAGTTCATGATCGGCGGTGTCGGCACGACGCTGGGTATTGCCTCGATCGGTTACGTGCTCTGGGCACTGCGGGGAGGCATGTTCGTTGCCACGATGTACGCGGGCATCCCAGGTTGGCGAATGCTCGACCCGAACACATTCCTCAGCGTCTACCGCGACGACTCACCGAAAGACCGAGTCGAAGAGATGCTCGACGCGGATGATAAATAATGCGAATCTGGGACACACCTCAACGTTTGCCCCGGCCATTCCCTGCAACGCCCACCAGGCAGCCGAACGGCCGTAAAGCCTCGGGTCGAATCGCTAACCAAGCCACCACCCCAAACACGCTCAAACCCGAGTGCTCACGCACTTCGGCTCACTTGTGTCGCCGGGAGATAGGGCATGGTCTCGGTCTCGGAAAGACCGAGCTACGTGAGTCGAGCCGAACGGCCGTAAGGCCTCGGGTCGAATCGCTAACCAAGCCACCACCCCAAACACGCTCAAACCCGAGTGCTCACGGCATCCCACCAGCAAAAACGGCCGTAACCCCAAACTGCGGGAACGTCGCTTCGCTTGATCCGGCCTACGATCGTTCCCTCAAACGCTAGTTGACCTGCACCGGGTTGGTCGCCTGTTTGATCTTTTGACGCATCAGATCCGTTGGCGCATCCTTGCCGGTAAACAACCGGAACTGATACGCGGCTTGGCGAACGAACATGTCGACTCCCGTAATCACCCGGGCGCCCTTGCGTTTGGCCTGTTTGATCAGCAATGTATTTTCCGGGTTGTAGACCGTATCGAACACCACCATGTATTCGTTCAACGCCGTCATGTTGTACGGCGACGTATCCACGTTGGGATGCATTCCGACCGGGGTGCCGTTGACCAGCAAATGTGCCTTCGTCTCATGGCGATGTTCCCACTCGACCGCGTGGCACCCTAATTCACCCGCCAACGTCTGAGAGCGTTCCATCGTCCTGGACGAAATGTAGACGTCGCACTTACGTTGACGCAGGCCCCACGCGAGTGCCCGCGACACGCCGCCGGCCCCCAAGATCATTGCGACTTTCCCTTGCATCGAATTCTCGACACCACGTTGCAGACCAAAAGTCTCTTCGATGCAATCCATCGCGGCGCGGTAATCGGTGTTGTAACCGATCCGTTCTTCGTCGTTGAAGATCATCGTGTTGATCGCACCGATCCCCGTCGCGCTCGCCTCCGCCTGGGTGCAATAATCCAGCGAAGCTTCCTTGTGCGGGATCGTGATGCTGATCCCCTCGACACCGATTCCGTGACAGGTGTTCATGAACGTTTGCAGGTCATCCTTGGGCAACCGGAACGGTAGGTACCTTGCGTTCAATCCCGAATCGACAAACGCCGCATTATGGATCAACGGGCTGTGGCTATGCGCGACCGGGTCCGCGATCACACCGAACAACGCCGTGTCTTTGTCGATCGATTCGTGGTGATAGATGCTGTTCATCTCCTTCCAATTCAACTGCCCCGGCGCGAGCTTCTTATCCGTGCTGAAAGTGGCATAGGTGAACGGCGATCCCACGCGGTTGGACAGGATCCGAGTCAACATGCCCAGCTCGCCCATGCAGATCCCGATCGTCGGCACTTCCGACTCGGCGACCAACTTCAGCATCCGAACGTTATCCGAAAACGTATTCGCCATCGTCGCAATCTTGACGATGTCCGCGTCCTCGGCCGCCATCGCCGCGTGCAATTCCTCGAGTTCGTCAGGCGTCCCCGAGAAATCGTGATAGCTGATAATCCGCTTCGTCGCGCCATAACGGGGAATTTGCGACGCGACATCCGCCTCGATGTCAACGTACTCCACCCCCGTCGCGATCGCGCTGCGCAGCAACACCAACCGATCTTGCTCGGTGCCTTCCCATCGACCGCCGTCTTCCTTGCGCCGGACCGACAAAACAACCGGTCCCGGTCGGTCTTGGACGAGTCGTTTCAGATTCACCGCTCGGGTAATGTAATCGAGACGCAACTCAACGAGCTGAGCCCCTTGCTCCACCAAATATTGATGCTCCGCAATCATTTTTTGGTGGCGGGCACGCCCAAGACTGACACAAATCATTGAAAATAAACTCAAAAGGCTAACAGAAAGGCTCCGGCATCCCGTCGGGGACCGGTGTCCGACAGTTTATAATAATCGGAGTGAAAACGAACAGACCGAGGAGGTTCGCGCTATCCGTCGAAACCGCCCCTTCCGAATCGCGAACGCATACGTCCCGGTTTGCTTTCGAATTTGCGCTGCCCGCCCCTCCCACACGCGTATCTCGCCCATCGTCGTGCACACACGTTTCCCACATCGGCCTTGTATGACAGATATTATCGGACGACTCACGTTCCTATTGCTGATCGGACTTCTCGCCGGTCACACCCGCGCCAACGACACCCCCGATTCCGACCATCGCACGACGCCCCAGCCGACGCCAACCTGGACGATGTCGAGGGCGGATGCCGGCGCCAGCGGAGCGGTTTCGCATACTTTGCCACGCAGCCTCGATATTCTTTGGGAAACCCAAATCGCGGAAGCTGTTGAAACCACCCCGGTCAGCGACGGCGTCCGGGTTTACGTGACCGACGTCATGGGCGGCGTGGAAGCTCTCGATGCCGAAACGGGAAAATCCGTGTGGCGACGTGAGTTTGATACCGGCTTCGTGGCAGCCCCGGGTTTGTACCTGCCCGCGTCAGTCGTCGACGATCCGAATATCTCGACACCGAGGATCCCGATCATCGTGGTCGGCACGAATGAGGCCATAAAAGACAAAGATTCTCAGGCTACATCCAATCCGACAACGAATAAGGATGCCAATTTCAAACAACCTTTGCTGGTGGTCGGCGACGTGGAAGGAAACGTCGAAGCGATGAACCCCGAAACCGGGGAATCCCTATGGAAATTCGTCACCAACGGCGAAATTAACGCAGCCCCCTCCTTCTTCGCCGTCCCACGAATCGAGCAGACGCCCCCCAAGCCAACCGACCGCTCCTCAGATTCGTCTGACATAGATTCATCCAACACAGCTTCATCAGACAATACGTCAAGTCATCCGAACAACTACGAAATCCGGTTGTTGCAAACCAGCCAAGACGGCAACCTGTATTGCCTCGCCGCTCACACCGGCGAACTCATTTGGAAATACGAGACCAACGACCAAATTCGATGTGCCGCCTCAATCGGGTCAGGAAAGACTTTTCTGGGCGGCTGCGACAGTGCTCTTCACATCGTTGACCTCGCCACCGGCACGGCCGCCCGCGAAGCGATGCCGCTCGGCGGGCCCACCGGCAGCACCCCGGCGGTGACCGGAGAAGAAGTCTTCCTGCCGATCATGGACGGAGTCGTTTTTGCGTTCAATTCGACTTCCGGCGAGATCCGGTGGGAATTCGAAGATCCCGAGCGTTTGCAGGAATACCGCAGCAGCCCCGCGATCGGCCCCGATCGGATTATCGTCGGCAGCAACAACAAACACATCGATGCGCTCGACCGAAACACCGGCAAACGGCTCTGGAGAACCACGCTTCGCCGCCGAGCCGACGCGTCACCGCTGATCGCCGGCACCGATGTTTGGGTCGCGTCGAGCGATGGAACCTTGTTACGCTTGTCACTCGACGACGGAACCGAAAAATGGTCGTTCGAGTCCCGCGGCAAATTTCTCGCCGCACCCGCGATCCTCGGTGATCGGCTGATCATCGCGGACGATGACGGACGCATCCGCTGTTTCGCCACTAACGGTACGGATCCTTAATCAAACATCGGGATCCGCGAACGGTCCTGCGGCTGATCCAACCTCACGTTAAAATCAATCGCCCGTACCGACTCCCCTTTCCTCCTCAACCTGTTCTTCTCGTTCCTGCCTCGTCGCCAACCCTGGCGACCCACCTACCTTCAACACAAGTCACGATTGATGACCAGCACTTCCAGCGACGACAAGACCGAAGTAGGCAGCGTCTTCATTTCCAACTACCCGCCCTACAGCCAGTGGAACCGCGAAGCCCTCGACGATGTCCGCACGCGGATGCAGGAACCGCCGGCCAACAGCAACCCGCTCGGGCTCTATCTGCACATCCCGTTCTGCCGAAAACGTTGCAAGTTCTGTTACTTCAAAGTCTTCACGGACGTCAACGCGAAGGAAGTCCAACGGTACGTCGACGCGTTGTGCGACGAAATTTCTCTGGTCAGCAAACTGCCCGTCATGGGCGACCGCCCGTTTCGGTTCGTGTATTTCGGCGGAGGGACACCCAGCTTTCTTTCGCCTAAACAACTCACCAAACTCGCCGACCGTCTCCGCGAACACATCACGTGGGACGGCGCCGAGGAAGTCACGTTCGAATGCGAACCGGGAACGCTCAGCGAAACCAAAGTCAAAACGCTCCGCGAAGAACTCGGCGTCACCCGGTTGAGCCTCGGTGTTGAAAACTTTAGCGACGCGTTGCTCGAAGAAAACGGTCGCGCTCACCTTTCCAAACAAGTCTTCGCGGCGTGGGAATGGATCGAAGCTGCGAACTTCCCCAACGTCAACATCGACCTGATCGCCGGCATGGTTGGCGAAACCTGGGACAACTGGCGCGACAACATCCGGCGCACCATCGAAATGTCCCCCGAGAGCGTCACGATCTACCAGATGGAACTGCCGTTCAACACCATCTACAGCAAAGACATGCTCGGTAACAAAACCGAAAGCCCCGTCGCCAATTGGCAAACCAAACGCGACTGGGTCGACTTCGCTTTCGATGAATTGATCAATGCGGGATACAAAGTCAGCAGCGGTTACACGCTCGTCAAAGACACCGGCAAAGTCAACTTCTCGTATCGCGACAACCTGTGGCGTGGTGCCGACCTCATCGCCACCGGTATCGCCAGCTTCGGACACGTGCACGGCGTTCACTATCAAAACCTGCCGCACATGAACGAGTACCTCGAATCAGTCGAAGCCGGCAACCTGCCGCTCGGCCGCGGTTACGTGCCGACCCCGCACCAAGCCCTCATTCGCGAACTGATCTTGCTGCTCAAACGTGGCTTTGTCGAACGGGCATATTTCCAAGACAAGTTCGACGCGGACATCGTGGCACAATATCGCGAAGTCTGGGATCGCTACGTCGAACAGGGCTATGCCGAGATTCACGACGACGAAGTCCGTCTCACTCGGGAAGGACTCCTGCGAGTCGACTCGCTGCTCTCAGCGTTCTTCGAACCCGAACACCAAAACGTGCGATACACCTGAGCCCCGTGAGCCGAAGTGCGTAAGCACTCGGGTTTTGGGCAGGTTCGCTCTCAACATCGCTCGACCGTTCCCACCCGAGGCCTCACGGCCATTCGGCTCACCAACGCGGTAGCCCCAGCCCGTCCAGCGGCTCCATCACATTGGCCTGGGCTAGGCAATCGATTGCCCCCTTTGGCCGTTGCCTGTCTCGCCC
>NZ_ANOH01000108.1 GCF_000346505.1 Aporhodopirellula sallentina SM41 | reverse complement strand
CTGTCGCACCGTCAACTCCTCGTACAGAGAGAACGACTGCGACATGTACCCAACGCGTTTGCGAGTTTGCAGATCGTGGGCATCAACGACCTTGCCAAACAGTTTTGCCTGTCCCTCTGTGGCCGGCAGCAGCCCCGTCAGCATTTTCATCGTGGTGGTCTTGCCACAACCGTTCGATCCGAGAAAGCCAAAGATTTCACCACGTGTGATCTCAAAACTCGCGTGATCCACGGCAGTGAAATTGCCGAACCGCCGAGTCAAACCCTCGGCCACGATCGCCGGCGGTCCTGACACCGAATCGAGCGGCGGAATCCGGAGCGGCTCGGCCTCCCCGCGTTCATTCTCGGGCAGCATGCGGATGTATGCCTCTTCCAATGTCGTCGATTCGTCACCTCGAAGATCCGCAGGCGTTCCCTCGTCGAGAATCCTGCCCGCGTTCATCGCGACCAACCAATCGAACCGTTCGGCCTCTTCCATGTACGCGGTCGACACACAAACGCTCATCCCGGCCCGCTGACTGCGGATCTCGTCGATCAGCGTCCAGAACTGTTCACGCGAGAGCGGGTCCACGCCAGTCGTCGGCTCGTCGAGGATCAGCAAATCCGGGTCATGAATCAGAGCGCAACACAGCCCGAGTTTTTGCTTCATCCCACCGGAGAGTTTTCCCGCCGGTCGACCACGAAACGGAGCGAGCCCCGTCGCAACGAGCAAACGTCCGATCCTTTGGTCTCGTTCCCGTTTGCTTTGACCGAACAACCGTCCGAAAAAGTGCAGGTTCTCCTCGACGCTGAGCTCCGCATACAGATTCTTGCCGAGCCCCTGCGGCATGTAGGCGACGCGAGGGCAAACCACACGCCGATGCGATCCCTCACGCATCGACCCGCCGAAGACCTGCACGTCACCTGTTTGGATCTGGACCGCACCGGAGAGCAAACCGATCAACGTCGACTTGCCAACTCCGTCGGGTCCGATGATTCCCACCATCTTTCCCGCAGGAAGGGTCAGGGTCACATCGTCCAAAGCGATTGTTTTCGCGTAGCGATGGGTGACGTTGGTAATCTCCGCTGCGTTCATCGCTGTCTCGCACTGGTGACCTTTGCGATGGTGTCGTCACTGAGACCGCTGGCGGGTTGGTCAGTGCCTTCCAATGTCGTTTTGGGGAACACGTTCCGCAGGTGTTCGGGCCACGGCACGTGCTCATCCAAACGAACATAGGCGACACCTCGAACACCGGTCTTCACCTTGTCGATATGTTGTTTGACCAGTTCGCGTGCGATCTGCACCTTCACCCGGAACATCAATTTGTCACGTTCTTTCAACGTCTCCACCTGTTTCGGAGTGAACTGCGCCTCCGGCGACACAAACGCGACCTCCGCGGGGAGCAAATACTGCGGCGCGACGTCCAATTGCACCCGAGCTTCGCTGTGAATCGACATTTGTGAGGCAACATGCGAAGGCACAAAGATTTCCATATACACGTTGCTGAGATCCAGTAGGGTTAGCACTTTCCCGCCGGCACTGAGAACCTCGCCTTCTTCGGCGAGACGGTACAAGACTCGTCCGGAGACGGTCGCATCCAAGGTGTATTCGCTGATCTGCGTTTGAATACGTTTGACCTCGGCGTTGGCCGCATCGATCGCCAGTTCAGCGGTACGACGATGAGCCATCGCACTCTTCAGCGCAGCAACAGCCTTTTGTTGCTGGTTTTTTCGAGTGTCGTATTCCTCACGAGACGTCGCGTTGCGTTGCAGCAGCTTCTTGCTCCTCTCGAGGTTGTTCGCGGCCAACAACAACGCGCTTTCACAACTAGCGATATCGGCATCGGTTTCCACAAGGGCTTCCATCGCTTCGGCGTGCTGGGCGACCGCCTTCTCCAACGTCGCCTGTAGTTCCGCGGTATCGAGCTGCGCCAAGATCTGGCCTGGTTTGACCATGTCGCCCTCTTCGACCGAAATGCTGACCACACGTCCGGCGTATTTGGCAGACACGTCAACCTGAACCGCTTCGATCCGTCCGTTGCCGGAGACAAACTCTGGTGGCAGTGCGTTCGCCGCAATCTGATTTTCCGTGAAGTGCCACCAATACCAACCACCGCCAGCGATCAGAGCTACGACAACGATCAGAACAATTCGTTTGGACATGACAGCACTTCGATTACCAAAATGGGTTGTGAGCGATGAGGGGCCGCCGACGTACAACGCAAAAGAAAGACCACTCGCGAATCAGCGCAGATTTCACCAAGCCCCCTGTCACTCGGCGCCCAATGCGAGCGAAATCGCACGTTCTGCCGCACACTATTTCCCGAAAGCGATGCGTTTGATCGCGTAAAGCGGCACTTTGATCAAAGGAACACGCCTTGCGACCATCACGACCGCTAGCAGCGACGAACCATGGCGATTGCATTCGCTTCAATTCGACGGCGTCTGCAAACATTTCAGCAACCACCTCACTGGGAGACCAACCATGTCCGACGATCTCACCACAACCTATCTGGGTATGGAGTTGCGATCTCCCATCATCATCGGTGCGTGCCCGCTGACCATCGAACCGGAAACCGCCCGACAAATGTGCGACGCCGGTGCGGGCGCGGTTGTCCTGCCGAGCATCCTGCAAGAGCAAGTCACCTATTCCATGTTGAAACGCGACGCGCCCGTCGCGGCGATCCACGAGAGCGGCTACCAACCGCAACAAGATCGATACAACGGAGGAGTCGATAACTACCTGCCGACGATTCAGCGGATGAAAGAAACCCTGCCCGTTCCGGTCATCGGCAGTCTCAACGGAGCCAGCGATGGGCAATGGCTCGCCTTCGCTAAAGAGATCCAAAACGCCGGGGCAGATGCGTTGGAGTTCAACTGGCAACGAGGCATGTATGACCCGAACGAGTCCGCCGATGCCGTGGAAGACCGTCTCGTCGAAATCAGTCGCGACCTATGCGAAAGACTTTCAATACCGATCGCGATCAAACTCAACCAAAACTTCACCAACCTGGCGTCCATCGCGAGAAAGCTCGAACAAACCGGAGTGGACGGTGTGGTGCTCTTCTCACACCGCCCCCACTGGGACGTGAATGTGGATCGCATGCACTGGACGATTCGCTGGGAACTCTCACCGGCGGATTACCTTGGCACCATCCTCGAAGGCCTTGTGCACGCTCGAACCGGTGGATTGGACCTATCGATTGCCGCGAGCGGCGGAGTCCGCACGGGTGAAGATGCGATCAAAGCAATGATTGCCGGAGCCGACGTGGTGATGGTCACCTCCGAAGTCTACCGGGAGGGGCCCGATGTGATTCACAACATCCAACAAGGCATCCGGCGTTACCTGACGGCCCACCATCACCCCTCCTTGCTCGCGTTCCAACAACTGCGCCCGGCGGTGGAATTGACACCGCAGCGTTTGATGCGTTTGGAGTATGTCGACCCATTGACCTCACCGTCGCAATCGCCTCCTCTCTCGTCGTCCATGGCGTCCACCACAACGTACTACTACTACGACCCGACGCCTTCGATTCCGGCCTCGTACGGTGATGCATTCGGGCATCGGAAGTAAACGAAAAACGCCTGACGGGTGAAGGCACCTGCTAGGCGTTCAAGAGTCGCGATTCGGGTCGGCTACCGCCCATCGGGCGACGATTCGCGAGTGCATCTTAGAATTCGATGCGTCCGATCTTGGTAGCTGGATTCGCCAGACCTCAGTCCTCCGAAGTCTGGCGATATCGGCTATACCATTCTCCCAAACGCTCTAGCTCGCCACTACCGAGATCCGCTTGGGTTTGACGGCATCATTTTTGGGAAGATGCACCTCCAGAATTCCATTCTTGTACGTTGCCTGAATCTTGTCTTCGTCAACATCCGCAGGCAACGTGACGGCGCGATACAGTTTGCCGTGGTGAGTCGATTTTCCGTTCGCGTCATCGGATTCGGACTCATGTTCGGCTTGCATCACGAGCCGGTTACCGTTGATTTGAATGTCAATTTCGTCGGGCTCAAAACCAGGAGCCTCGGCACGAACACAAAACTCATCATCCTCGTCCATGACATCGCATCCCCAACCGGCGTTCCATGCCTCTTCCCAGTGACCGCGTAGCATGCCGCCCAACATCCGGTCAAAATTGGAACGGATTTGTGACAATTCGGTCATCGGATCGACTTCTACCAAAGCTTCGTTGGCTTTCTTTTCTTTGCGGTTTTCTTTCGCAGACATTGTTCAGTCTCCTTTATTAGTGTACCAACAGAAACGAGTGATCAACGGGCGGACAATATGCACTCCGCGTGCCGTCGAAATGGGAATGTTTCAAGAACTCGTGATTTCAATTCCGCTCTGCAGATCGCCTGACCATCGCACGTCGATCATTCCGACAACCAAGCTCTCGCATCTTCCAAATGACTTTCGTCAAAGAACCGGACTGTCGCGGTTGTAAACGGTTTGCAAATCACCGCCATGCCGCGTTCCCACTTCCGATCACCGACGATCGCGATCCGTTCGAAATCATTAAAGTGTTTCGCATCGAATTTGATGTCTTCCCACAGCCCCCCGGTATCCCAACCGTGAAAATCGTGCATCGCAAAGAGCACGCGTATCTTTCCGTATCGTTCAATTTGTGATTCCGTTTGTGGGACCAGCGTTTGATAGGTTTCGCGATCCAGTTTGCCACTCACGTGCACTTCCAAGTACTTGCCTTGGGCGACTTCGTTCAATTCAACCGACATTGTGTTCTCCTATTTCAGAACATTTTGGAAGGGTTTGACATCGAAGGCGCAATCGCAAACCAAGTGCCAAGGCCTGTTTGCTCTCTCCCGTTGCCGTTGTCCGCAACTGGAACCGATCGCTGCCGCGCACTCGTTGTGCGACTGTGCGTTTATTGACAACGCTTTGCCGTAATCGCAGGGTGAACCGAGCATGTTCTGCTTGGTACGTCGCTTGCCCACGTCTCAACCGCAACACGTTCCTGTCGCGGTGCACACACGCGGCGACACCGCGCGTCATCACTGGACTCCCCGCCGATCCCGAGCCGTCACGATGAACCACTTTCAAAACACCTCGATCCTCGTTCCATTCGACTTTTCAGAAGATTCCGAAAACGCGATCGAAACTGCCATCAGCATCGCCGGAGACAATCAGAACGTAACCGTTCTGCACGTCATCGACCCCGCCCAACTGTACGGCTTTGATGACAACGGCGGGTATGAACTCGGCGGCGGGTTAGGGACCGCTACGTTCTCGGGCACACGTGTGTCGCGAATCAACGAGCAACATCAACAGTCCACTCTCGAAGCCATGCAGAACATGTTCCGCGACACCATCCACCAAGGGATCCAGTTTGCCACCCTGGTGGATGATCCGGTGGACGGGATCATCAAATACGCGTCGAAGCACGGCACCGAATTGATCGTGATCCCGTCCCACGGACGTACCGCGAACCGTCCGTCGGTGATCGGGTCCGTCGCCGAGAAAGTGGTTCGGCTCGCACACTGCCCCGTGCTGGTTCTGCGACGTTAGACGTAGTCGAAATCGTCGACGGCAGGTCGCAATTTCATCCGAATACATCGACAAACGGATTGGCCGGTAAACTGATTAGCCGGCGGGCGTTTGAGCTTATGGAAACTTGACGAATCCAATCCTCGTAGCTGGATTCGCCAGAATCCAGTACAACGAATTCTGGCGACACTGGCTACGTTATTTTTCAAAACGCTCTTCTCGGGTTGCCCCATCAAAACCGCGGCTAACGTGGACCGGCCGATATGTTTTCGGACTGATTCTCTGGACTGCTAAACAGCGGCATCCAGGGTTGCTTTCAACATCGCTACATGAGCCATGACGGTGTGGTGATGCTTCTTCATTCGCTCATGAGCGTCAGCGAGACGTTGGTGCGATTCCGCTTCCTTGGCGTGCTCGTCGGCAGCCTGCTGGTTCAACGCGTTCTGATTTCGACAATCGGTGGCGATGTCATGTTCATGCTGCAGCGTATGTGCTTGGTGCGTATCAAGACTGTTGCAATGTGACTCAAGCGAAGTCTCATGCTCGCGCAGTCGCGTTTCAATCCGCTTGAGCTCTTTGAATGCTTCGCGATGTTCGTCTTTCCAGTTGTCGATATCATCCCGCCACATCGAAACGTCGCTCTCCCATCGACGATGGTCGTGATGCATGGCGGCGGCCGAGTCGGAGTCCAATTTAGTGACTGTGTCAGACATGGTTCGGGTCCCCTGTTCAGTGAAAGAAGTGACGATCGCCGCGACCGTAATTGCGTCAACCACGGTGGGTAGCCTCGTCGTGCCGCATCCTCTTTGAACGCGGTTAACGAAAGCTTCAAATGCATCCTCTGTACCAAACGCTATCACCCCGCAAACACATCCGCAGCGAATAGCAAAACAACGTCTTTCATTCGCGACAAAGGTCGAACAGAACGACGTGTTCGCCCGACTACAAACTCATCGCGATGGACCGCATGTGCAAGTGTGCGCATCGGCGCGCATCATGTCGCGCGACCGCAGGTGAGCATCCTGTCACATGTGATGCATGCAAAATCCTTCCGAGCTGCACAAAATTGCATCATCGGGAGGCGTTGCCACGTCTTGTTTGGTCACGAAATTAACAGCCCACTCCCTCATCCCCTAAACTATCACTCGCGCCCGTTCACAATCTCAAAATGAAATGAAAGCACATGCCCCAACCCAAAATCCTGGCCTTCGCCGGAAGCACACGCCAAGGGTCGTTTAACCAGACCTTGCTCCAAGTAGCCGTCAACAGTGCCAAGGAAGCAGGAGCAGATGTAACGCTGGTTAATCTCTCCGACTACTCACTGCCGCTATACGACCAAGATCTCGAATCCAACTCCGGCGTCCCTGATAACGCGAAACAGCTCAAGGAGTTGTTCTTCGCGAACCACGGGCTCTTGCTCGCATGTCCGGAATACAACAGTTCGATCACTCCGCTTCTGAAGAACACCCTCGACTGGGTTTCGCGGCCGTCCTCCGCCGACGAAGCCCCGTTAGCCGCCTATCGAGGAAAGGTCGCTGGCTTGCTGAGTGCATCGCCGGGTGGTTTCGGTGGGCTTCGTGGACTCCGACATGTTCGTGAGATTTTGTCCAACATCGGAGTCCTCGTAACACCGTCGCAGTTTTCACTTTCGCAAGCCAACACGGCGTTCTGCGAACACGGCCACCTTCGTGTCGAAAAACAGCAAACCATGCTCGCCAACTGCGTCGAACAATTGGTCCGCACCACCGCAGCAGTCAGTTCCGCCGACGAAACATAATGGTGCGTCGAAGCCGAATTTTGGGGTAGCGAAATCGCCAAGAGTTTCGGGAAGGGGCGTGAATCACCGAAAGTCTTGGCGTCGTTCGCTACGGCCTTGAACCCTCATTCTTGATCGTGACGCACCACGTGTCGTTTCTATCAGCTCTATATTTTGGTAGTGGATTATGTGAAGGATGCTGCTGCATGAGGATCTTTTCCAAGATCCACTACGTCCTGCACGAAGAACATGCTGCGTTGGAAACCTGGGGTCGATCCCGGGTGGTTTGAGTATCTCAAAAGAATTTTGGCACCTGTGATTTGCCTCACAGATCAAAACGAGCGGTCGCGGAAGAATGCCCGCATACCGAGTGGCCATTTCGACCACGAGAACTCGATTCCCCCCAAAAGGATCAAAGATGAAACCAACCCTGAAGGTTTTGCTCACCACCGTTTCCGTCGCCCTTGTCGCACTGTGCGGCACCACGCACGCGCAAACAACCGTTGCTCATCAATCCTCCGTATCGGCAATGCCCGTCGGAGCAGGTTGCGTCTCGGGTAACTGTGGAGGCAGCGTTACGGTTGCCCAACCGGTGCAAAGCTACACGGTTCCAACCTCGGTGCCGCAAACGAGCACGGTGCAGTACAGCACCTATATGCCCGCGGTCCAATCACCCCCGCACCACTACGCCGCACCACAGTGGCAATCTTCCTGCAGCCAAGGCACATGTGGCCAAACTTCGTATTCGCACAGTTACTCGCGCTCACGTTCGCGTTGCGGTAGCTGCCGCCGCGGTCGCTAAACCCTCCCACGGCAATCTCTCGGAATCTATTCGAATATGCCGGTGCCCCGACGAGCGGTCGGTGTTCGCACCGGCTTTCTCCTAGGAACGGCGGCTAGCTAGTTCACCGATAGATTCATTGAAGCAGCCTTAACCACTGACACGCGGTTGAGACGCCCCACGTCCCCGACGGGTTCCATGAACCTTTCGGGGACGCTCGTTTATCGATCGACCATCGATGAGCCAACCTCTGAATCCGAGAGCCGGACTTCTTGAGTTCGGATTCTTTATTGAGACCGAGGTTCCTTTAGCGACCTGGGACCTTGCTCGCGATCTCTTCCGGTTTCTGCCAAACGCATCGAAAAAAGTTACAGAAATCTTTGGTGATGTTTTCACCACTGCCAAGGGACTAGTGCGATCGTCCCTACCATCTCCTGCCAAAACCCCTCTCGAGGCCCGCCCGCCAAACACTATCCGGCGAAGCAGCCACAAAACAGAAAGGCGCACAAGCAACCGTTAAGCACACCACTTTGGCAGATGATACGATCGACAAATCCATTATGCGCATCACCGTAAGACCGCGGCACGATCTCCCAATAAGCGATTATCCGAGACACCTAAGATTCGACTGACACGTTGAACCTCACGTCCCTGTGAATGGTTCTGACCTTCGCCCCACGAGTTGTGTCAAAACGGACTACAGGCTGATTCACGTGTCGCGCAGAGCACGTTGCTCGTTTCATATCAGCTTCCAATTGAGAAAGAAGATGTCCAAACAGAAAGCAAATCGTGGTTTCACATTGGTGGAACTGCTCGTGGTGATTGCAATTATCGGGGTCCTCGTTGGCCTCCTTCTACCCGCCGTGCAAGCAGCACGTGAAGCAGCCCGTCGCATGAGCTGCAGTAATAATTTCAAGCAGATTGGCTTGGCGATTCACAACTATCACTCCGCCTACAAACAACTGCCTGTCCATGGTGGCGGAACCACGTTTCCACGAACAGGCACCGTCGGACATGCCGACTATACCAGCGGCAACGGCAACATCAATACGGGCGGTGGCGTTAATCGACTTCGCCTGAGTTATCTGGTCGGCCTGATGCCGTTCATGGAACAACAAGCACTCTGGGAGCAAATTTCCAACCCGCTCAACGAAAACATTTTCACGATCGAAGATGCCACGACGATGACCGGATCATGGAGCCCGATGGGACCGAACCCTGGATTCCAAGACGGTTACGTGCCTTGGTCGACCGAGATGCCGACTCTGCGATGCCCGAGCGACCCTGGTGTAGGACTTCCTGCGGCGGGACGCACTAACTATGCAGCTTGCTTGGGAGACGGGTATTTTGGAATCGAACGAGCCAACCCTGCCGCCAACGGCTTCGAATTCGAAACGCACGCCAAACGACAACGGGCCTCGCACCGTGGCGTCTTTGTTCCACGTAACCGGATGAAGTTCCGCGACATCCTAGACGGTCTCGCAAATACCATGATGTGCGGTGAAATCGCAACGGACATGGGTGACCTCGATAATCGCACCGACCCGTTGATCGTGCGAGGCGGATCGACCAACGGTCCGGCGAGTGATTCGGCAGTTCATGATCCCACCGTCTGCACGAAGAGCGCGAGCATCGATCCGGCTCGCCCGAGATTTTGGAGCTCATCCCTGAGCAGAAACAATTCCTTGAACAACTTGATCAACACAACCAGTGCCGTTGGCAACCGACGCGGTTTCCGTTGGGCGGATTGCGGCCCGATGTTCACCGGATTCTTCTCGGTCACACCACCCAACTCTCCTTCCTGCAACATGGCATGGATCAGTATTGAGGGAGGCCCGTTGGCGGCAAGCAGTCGCCACCAAGGGGGCGTTCACGTTTTGATGGGAGATGGCGCCGTTCGTTTTGTCACCGATTCCATCGAAGCCGGAAACCAATCCGCGGGAAACCCATACCTGGCCGTGAAGGCACCGACCAACGGAGCCTACGTGAGCGAAAATGCCGTCGGCGAAGGAAGCCCCTACGGTCTATGGGGGGCATTAGGAACTCGGGCCTCTCGCGAAGTGATCGACGAAGAATTTTAATACGCTCGAAATCTCTTCGAAGATTCGGATAGAAAATCACGAGCCGTTCGGTGTCGGCCGCGGCTCCCGTGGAAAACGGATACCGGTCCACTCGTTGTCCTCGCCGGTTTCTCTATCCGCTCACTCAATTGAATACCGATATCGCCAGATTTCCATCACCGGGAATCTGGCGACTTCGAGGACACGTTTTACAAACTCCAAACGTCCGGGAACCGAACAAATGCACTACCGAATCATCACAACGCTGCTTTGCGGAATCGTCTGGATCACCGCGATCGGATGCAGTGAATCTCCTAACACCGTCATCAAGCCCGACATGACACCAGACGAATTGCAAGCACAAATCGAAGCAAACGCCGCCGCTGCGTCGGCAGGAGGAGGCAGCGACGAAGGCCTCTAATAGGCTGAACGAATCCGTTGCCGTCGGCTATCGAATCGTCGCGAGACGACGTCCAGAATGACTACGTTCCGACATTCAATCGCTGTAACGCCGCGAGCATTTTTTTGCTCAGCGGTGTCAAACGGGTTCGGTTGAATTGATCGCCGATTTTGCGAATCGCTTCGGCTTGGGTCGGGTAGGGGTGAATCGAACCACTGATCTTCGACAACCCCAACCCGTGAGACATCGCGAGGGTGACTTCAGAGATCATGTCACCTGCGTTCTCTGCCACAATGGTTGCGCCCACGATCTCATCGGATCCCTTCTTGGTGTGCACCTTCACAAAGCCTTCCTGATCCCCTTCGAGAATCGCACGATCGACCTCATCGAACGGCTGCGTGTACGTATCGATTTCGATCCCTTTCTCCTGAGCATCTTTTTCATGCAAACCAACGTGCGCCACCTCGGGTGACGTGTAGGTTGTCCACGGGATCACTAGGTCACTCATCTTCTTTTTGCCAAAAGGCCCCACCGCAAACAGGGCGTTTTGAATGACGATCCGCGCCATGAAATCTGCCACGTGAGTGAACTGGTACTGAGAACAGATGTCGCCGGCGGCAAAGATGTTCGGATTGGTGGTTTGCAAGTAATCATTCACCTGCACACCGTTCTCGTCGAAGTCCACTCCGACGTTTTCTAAGTTCAAATTTTCAACATTGGGTGCACGGCCGACGGCGACCAAGAGTTGATCCACAACCTCGTCGTAGTGTTCTCCGCGGGAGTTGACCGTCAACCGAATTCCTCCCTTGTTTTTCACTTTCAGTTCACGGCCACAGCACAACAAACGAACTCCGGACCGTTCCAACGACGCTCGAACCACGTCGGCGGCGGCACGGTCCTCTTTCGGCAGAACGCCTCCTTCCGACTCCACCAAAAACACCTCTGACCCTAATTCAGAGAACGCCTGAGCCATTTCACATCCGATCGGCCCGGCACCGATAATGCCCATGCGTTTGGGCAATTCGGTCAAGGAGAAGACCGACTCGTTGGTGAGGTAATCGACCTCGTCGAGCCCTTCGATCGACGGAGCCGACGCGCGGGCTCCCGTCGCGAGCACAGCTCTTTTGAACGGTAACTTCGTATCGCCGACTTCAATCGTTTGCGAGTCTGCAAAACTCGCTTGCCCGAAGTACACGTCGACACCTAAATCGCGAAACCGGGCGGCGGAATCATTGCGGCTGATCTTTGCCCGCAGCTTTCGCATGCGTGACATCACGCCCGCAAAATCAACTTCGGTCCCCGGAGGAACCTTGATTGAGAAACGGTTCGCTGTCCTGATCGCCTTGGCGATTCGTGCCGCACTGATCACTCCTTTTGACGGCACACAACCAACATTCAGGCAATCTCCTCCCATGAGGTCACGCTCGATCAACGCGACTCGCGCTCCCAACCCGGCCGCTCCCGCTGCGGCAACCAACCCTGCGGTGCCTGCACCAATCACCACGAGATGATAAGGCTTCTGCGGTTGAGGGTTTTGCCAGTCGGTAGGATGAACGTTCGCTTCGAGATTTCGGTTGTGCTCATCGTGCGGTTGCAGTTGGACGAGGTCACTCATGGTGAATCTTCGGGGCTAGTGGGATGCGTCGGATTGGTAGGTCGTGCGATGTCAGTGGGCGCGGCGGAAGACGTCCCCAACCAATTTGCCAATGACGTCGAAAGGCCGTCTTCGTGACTGCGGACATAGGTCGCGCCCTCGATCGCGATCAGAGCCATGAATGCCAAAAGGACCGTCTTCGACATCTTCGGAGGAGCGGAGGCATCGGCATCCTCCGTTTCGACATCGGGACGGCCATCACCTTCAGCCGACTCAGGCGCATCGACTTGTTCTTTCAATTTCGCGTTGGCGAGCCGCGTGACATAGACCGTCACCACCACCGTTGCGAGCAGACCGACCGCCAACAGCCCCCATTCCGCGGATGTGCGTTCCCGGTCGGCGCCGATCGCAACGCCGGTGATATGCCCGAGGTACACATACAAAAACGTCGCCGGCAACATCGCAGCCCAACTCGTCAGAACGTACGGCCAAAATGCGACAGGGGTCAGACCATACAAATAGTTCTGAAGATTGAACGGAACCGCGGGTGACAATCGCAACAGCCCAACAATCTTCCAACCACCTTCGTCAACGGCTCGGTCGATCGCACCGAAGTGCCGGTTCCGCTGGGCGAGTTGGGCGACGCGATCACGCGCCGCATAGCGGGCAATCAAAAATGCGAGCGAGGCCCCCACCGTCGACCCAATCGACACAATCACAGTGCCTACCGACAAACCAAAGATCGCTCCCGCGGCGAGAGTCAAAATCGTGCCGGGAACGAAAAGCACGGTGGCCACGATGTACAGCAGCACCAAGACCACCGGCCCCCACACACCGAGCCCCTCGATCCAACTCTTCAGCGCAGACATCGCCTGATCGAGCGGCAACGCACGGAAGGTCACCAACAACGCCCCCACGATCACAAGAATCGATCCCCATCGAATCACACGATGAATCGATCCCGATGACGTTGAGTACGCTGCCGACCGCGATCGATCACTCTCGCTGCCGCCATCGTCATCCGATCCACTCGCAGGCCCGCTGCCGTTACCCATCAAATTGCTCACTCAATCACAAAACACAAATAAACGATTCTCTCTCGTCAAAGATTTGACGCCTCGCCGCCTGTCTTCTTACCTCGATCCGACCATTTTTTGACGGTTCGATCCAGTCCCCGTTGGCCAGAGCCTTCCTAGTCTCGCTGACGATCGCGCCGATGCATCACTCTCGAGCTGACGATTTCACCGGAATATGCCTGTGCGAGGCACGCAAGCCGCGTACCGGATTGAGATCCAGATGAAGATAGCGCGCGGCGGCATTCCATCTCCCCAGGAAGCGCCGGAATTTCCCGAGCGGTTTTGAAAATGACCTGTGGTGCGTCCAAGCTGAATTCTCGGGTAGCGAAACTCGCCAAGAGTTGCGGCAGGGCTCGTGAAGCACCAAAAGCCTGGCGACTTTCGCTACGGGAAGTGGGCACGACACATTGTGAAATACTTTATGCGACCCGCAGTGAGATCTTTCGATTCACCGCATCAGCCAACGATTCAGGATCGTTCAGCACGATTCTTCGACGATCGACCGACACCAAACCTTCAGCTCGCAAATGCCCCATCAGGATCGTGACGTTTTCTCGCGTACTACCCATGTGGTTGGCGATCTCCTGGTGAGCGAGTTTGAGCCGAATCCGAACTCCATGGGACTCCGGTTCACCGAATTGCTCCGACAGGTCCAACAGCAAATGGATCAGCCGATCGCGATTGGACAGGAACAGCAGATTCTTGAGCCGGCGTTCGATTCTCTGTCGCCTCATCCCAATCATCTTCGTGATCGCCATCGACAGTTCATGGTTCGCGAACATCAAATCTTCCAACTCGTTGGCCGGAATGACCATGACCGTCGACTCTTCAACCGTCTCAACATACTCTTCACGTTGATCAGTATCGAAGATCGCCAACTCGCCAAAGACTTCTCCAGGTTCGATGAACGCGAGTATCGCCTGCTTGCCGTCGCGGGTGAGGTTGCAAACCTTGACCAATCCCTCCACGAGCAGATAGACACTATCGGCCGGTTCGCTCGGAAGGTACACGGGGGTGCGCGCGGCAAACGTTCGATAACGCGATGACGCCTCGAGTCGTTGCAATTGATCGGGATCGAGACACGCGAGAAACTCGTTTGTCGTCATACGCCAGAGTCGCAACGACGCACGTTGTTCGCTACAGGCGTCGCAACAACTGCGACCACCACGGTTGCCCCAACCGGCGACTCGACCGTTGACTCAGCAACGAAGCGTTCAACGATTCCAATCCTGCGCAATAGCACCATGCAGATATTCGTCACACAAACCTCCTTCACGTTGGATGACTTAGACGACGCTTCACTCAATCTTTCATAGACCGGCGGCGAAAGGTTCGCTCACACGTCACAGCAATCCCCAATCCGTCGGTTGCTGTGAGTGGATGGGCATCGCCCGATTCAGCCCGCCACGGCTTTGGCGATTTGGCTAAGAAGACATCCCAGATGGACGACGACATCGCCTTTTTACAAGCGTTTCACGCAGAATACGCTCGGCGGAATTTTCCGCTGTGTTTTGCGTCCCATCTCATGAGAACCGCCTCACCCCCTTGTCCGGAGCAGGCCTGCTCCCCTCCAAGAGAGAAGGTCTTACAGGAGCAATACTGCGGGGCTATCGCACCAATCCCTTTGCCCTGAGACGTCGAATCTCGGCGGGCGATTCCCATTTCGGCGTTTGCCAGATGCTCGGTGGACGGCCGCCGTTTCGCTCCATGAACTTCTTCGTAAAGCCGTCCGCACCACTTGGCGTATTCGACCGCGACGAACTTTGTCGGGATTGATTCGAATTCAGGAAACCGTTGTTCTGAAAGAACCGATTCGACGACTGGCTACTAGGTTGCTGCGATTGGAATTGGCTCGACGATTGATTTGAATAGGTTCGCGTTGGCTGGCTTTGCCCGTTCTGCGTGAACGATTGCGGGATCGTGTTTTGCGAAAACTGCGACGACGAAAACTGGCCGGAACTTTGCATCGGCACCGACTGTACCACGCCCTGGTTGGTGATCACTCTCGATGAAGAGCCGGGCGAGACCGTACTCGATTGCGTAGGAATTCCGGAAGAAAAGCTTTGGGTCGTTTGACTCATGGCATGATTCCCCTGAACCGGACGCGACGAACTGATCGGCTGTGACGAAACGATCGGCTTGGACTCATTGCGTTTCGTCCCGCCCGAGGTCGCCGAGTCGGAGGCAAATTGTTTCGCGGTTTGCGTTGCTCGCGTGAACACAGACTTGTTCACCCACCCTTGGATGCTCCTGTCATCTTGAACGGATTCGATCCACAACCAATCTCCCTTAGAAAGGGTCACCAATGCGATTTGGTTTTTCCGAATGGTTGCTTTGATCTCTGTTCCGACTTTCAGGTTGGCTTGATCGGCCATGATCGACATATGAACGCCTTTCGAGCCCGATGCTTTGTAGTCCACGATGGCTCGCTCGATGTCGCGTGATCCGCGCCGTCCGAGATAGGCAACACCTCGACTCTTGCGCATCTTTCGGCGTTGCGCTTCGGGAATACTGGAGTCGCCGATCAATGCCGAAAAGGCGTCAATTGCCAAGTCATAATCACCTTCATAAAGGAACGTGTTGGCTTGACGAACCAACGAATGACTTTGCGGGGCTTGGTTGGTTGACTTGATCGCTCCCTCGTCCATGGTGATGGGTTGAGCGGTCGGTTTGGCCGCCGGTTTGGTGTCGTCTGAGTCTCCGGCAGGGGCGGGCAACTCCGACGAGGCGATGCTCGGACTTAACGGTTCACCGGATTCGATTCGCTCAACGACCTCATCCATTTCCTCACGCGATGCCAAGTTGTTTGGCTGACGCAGGTAGAAGGCGTCGAGCGAGGCGTCCAGGTTCAACCAAGGTCGCTGGCCGGTCGCCTTCTTGACTGCGGAACTGGCCGTGAAGAACACGTCTCGCAACAACAGTCCCGACGCAGGACGCTGCGAGAAAGCCTTGGCCAACTCGAGCGTGTACGGCGAATTCGTTCCCTCGCCGTCGAGCGCGGTATGGCCGGGCGCGGTCGCGTAAGCGATCAAAGTCCCTTCGGGAATAACGCTCGTCGGAGCCAAACCACGTCCACGGATGCTGCGTTTCCATGCACGTTGGAATGGATTGTCTCGGCAACAATCGAGAACCACCACGTTCATGTTGCTCGATGATGAATCGAGCGAATCCATGACAAAGTTCTGCGACACGGTTTTGTACTTCACCGCGACCGCATCGTGGATTTTCGCATCGACCGGCACGAGGTAGTTTTCGCCGTTGATTTGCAGGCCGTGCCCGGCAAAGAAAAAGAACGCCAAACCGTTCTTAGGAACCCGGCGACAAAAATCGGCGATCTCCCGGTCCATCTGTTCCTGGGTTTGATCGATGCGAGTAGTCACCTCGAACCCCAATTCTCGCAACGTTTTATCCATCAGGCGAGCGTCATTGGCCGGATTGACCAATCTGCCCTCAGGATACGCCGCGTTTCCGATAACCAAAGCATGCATGGACTCGGCATGTAGATTCGCAGCAATTCCGAAGATCGTACTCATCGCCACCAGGGCAACTCGGCAGCCATCACGGAATCGGGAAAAAGAGCGAGAAAGTCGTCCGGCTAACATCGCGATGACCAATCGGTTTCGAGAGCTTGTGGCGGGGTGATCTGCAGTGCGGTGCGGGCACACATCTGGCGCTGCCTACCCCCTAACATAGGGTTCCGTTTTATATCCGGACAGCTTCCGAACGTTTTTTTGCGAAAATGCGGCAAATCGGCTGTTTTGTCTGTAACAACACGAACTTTCCGAACACGTCCTCGGCCGACTCCCCACCGAACAGCGAACACGAGACAGCTCAGACGAGTGTCCGCCGCCGAACCGAACAGGACTCTCGTCGGCCATCGCCGAGACCAATTTCGAGTCGCCCAATTGCCCTTCCCGGATTCTCAGATACGTTCTACGAAAAACCCTCCAACGATCATGATTGAGGCGTTGGCCGACTCTGCGATGTTCAAATTCGACGACGCAGCACCAAGTTCGAATCGGTGCGTTCCAACAACTCACGTCAGGAATCCCATCGAACAGAACCTCCCTTCCGGCCTACAATCCTCCACAACACGCAACCCTCCACGACACGCAGCAGGTTTTCTCGGTGACGATTCTCGACGACATCCTGGTAAAGACACGCATCACTATTGAACGAGACCGCAACCAAGTCTCCGCCGAGAAACTACGCACTGCGATCGCGACCATGTCTCCGTGTCGCGACTTTCACGCGGCTCTCGCGGTCGGTGATGAAGTTCAATTGATTGCTGAAGTGAAACGAGCGAGCCCGTCAGCAGGCCTGATCCGCGAAGACTTTTCGCCACCGGACATTGCCGCCGCTTATCAGGACGGCGGTGCCGCATGCATCAGCGTGCTGACCGACGAACCATTCTTTCAAGGTTCGCTCGACTACCTGCGTGCAGTACGCCAATGTGTCGACCTGCCGATCCTGCGAAAAGACTTCATCATCGACGAGTACCAATTGCTGCAGGCCCGAGCAGCGGGTGCCGATGCGGTGCTGCTGATCGCCGAATGCCTCTCACCGGAAGAGATGCAATCTCTCGATAAAAAAGCCTCCGACCTCGGACTGCAGACCCTGATCGAACTCTTCGAACCCAACAACCTCGATGCCGTCCTCGCGACCCAGACGCGTTTGGTTGGCATCAACAATCGTGACCTGCGAACGTTCCAAACCGATCTCGAACACACCGTCCGCCTGGCCGAGAACATTCCGTCGGATCGTTTAGTCATCGGCGAGAGCGGCATCCGCACCCACGCCGATGTCCTGCACCTCAAAGCAGCAGGCGTCAAAGGCATCCTCGTTGGCGAGTCACTCATGCGACAGCCCAACATCACCCAAGCGACGCGAACGCTTCTCGGTAAAACCTAAGCAACCTCCAAAGGGGACACCAACACTCCCACAACTACACGTTGTTGCTCGGCATCCGGATGCAGTCAACGAAGTAGTGCTTGCGACCGTCAACGGTCTCTTCGACCAAGCCATGGATGTCGGTGTGGAAACCAGGGAACTTTGCGTTGAACGTGCGAGCAAACCGTAGATACTCAATGATCGTTTGGTTGAAACACTCGCCCGGGATCAACAATGGAATCCCCGGCGGATAAGGGGTTAACAAGACCGCAGTCACCCGCCCGAGTAGATCATCGATCTCCACACGATCAATTTCACGGTGTGTCATCATCGCGTACGCGTCGGACGGTTTCATCGCCGGAGCCATATCGGACAGGTACATTTCCGTGGTCACCCGGGCGATGTCGTTTTCCTTGTAGGTTTCGTGGATCGACTGGCTCAGGTCTCTTAAACCGATTCGTTCATACTGTGGAAACTCGCTGACGAACTCCGGAAGAATTTTCCACATCGGAACGTTTTTGTCGTAGTCGTCCTTGAACTGCTGCAGCGCACTGACGAGTGTGTTCCATCGGCCTTTTGTGATTCCGATCGTGAACATGATGAAGAAGGAATACAACCCCGCCTTCTCGACGATCACTCCGTGCTCAGCGAGGTAACGCGTCACGATTGACGCCGGGATGCCGGTCTCGGCGAACTGACCGTTGAGATTCAGACCTGGAGTGACAATCGTTCCTTTGATCGGATCGAGCATATTGAAACCGGGAGCGATCTTCCCGAATCCATGCCACTCGTCGTCTGCCTTGAGAATCCAATCTTCCTGACTGCCGATGTCGGCATCCGGAATCTCGTCCGGGCCCCAAACCTGGAACCACCAATCGTCGCCCCATTCCGCGTCGACCTTGCGCATCGCACGACGAAAGTTCAATGCTTCCAGAATCGACTCTTCCACCAACGCGGTCCCGCCGGGCGGTTCCATCATCGCGGCGGCAACATCACACGAGGCGATGATCGCGTACTGCGGCGATGTCGATGAATGCATCAAATAGGCTTCGTTGAACACGTGCCGATCTAGCTTATGATTCCTTGGCTCTTTGACCAAAATCTGCGAGGCCTGAGAGATCCCCGCCAATAACTTGTGGGTTGAATGAGTGGCGAACACCATCGACTCCTCACACGTCGCCCGACCGCGACCGATCGCATGCATGTTCTGGTAAAAATCATGAAAGGTCGCGTGCGGCAACCAGGCTTCATCGAAATGCAACGTGCCAATCTCACCGTCGAGCAGTTCTTTTAACATCTCGACGTTATAGACGATGCCGTCATAGGTCGACTGCGTGATCGTGAGTATCCGCGGTTTGCGATCTGGGTGTGCCTCTTGAGCGGCGCGGGCAAACGGATTCGCTTGTATCTTTTTCTGAATGTTCTCCGGATGGAACTCTTCCAACGGGATCGGTCCGATCAGACCGAGATGATTCCGTTTCGGAGTGAGGAAGACAGGCACCGCACCGGTCATGATGATCGAATGCAAAATCGACTTGTGACAATTGCGGTCAACGACCACGATGTCGCCCGATGCAACCGTCGAGTGCCACACCATCTTGTTGGATGTCGACGTGCCGTTGGTCACGAAGAAGCAATGATCGGCGTCGAAGATCCGTGCGGCATTCCGCTCCGATGCCGCCACCGGACCGGTGTGATCGAGCAACTGACCAAGCTCCTCGACCGCGTTACAAACGTCGGCGCGCAACATGTTCTCGCCAAAGAACTGATGGAACATCCGACCGACAGGGCTCTTCAAAAACGCAACGCCACCGGAATGCCCTGGGCAGTGCCACGAATACGATCCGTCGGCGGCGTACTCCATCAACGCACGAAAGAAAGGAGGAGCCAACGAGTCCGTGTACGCCCGCGCCTCATGCAATATATGACGAGCGACAAACTTCGGCGTGTCCTCAAACATATGAATGAACCCATGGAGTTCACGCAGGATGTCGTTGGGGATATGCGACGACGTTCGGGTTTCGCCATACAAGAAAATCGGAATATCGTTGTTCTTAAAACGGATCTCTTGAATGAATTCACGCAGCGTCGCGATGGCCGGTCCCTCATCGTCATCACCTGAGAGAATCTCTTCATCATCGATCGATAGGATGAACGCCGAGGCGCGCGATTGTTGTTGGGCGAACTGAGAAAGATCACCGTAACTCGTTGCCCCGATCACTTCGGCCCCCTCCTCCTCGATCGCTTCGGCTAGGGCACGAATTCCTAAACCGGACGCGTTCTCGGAACGGAAGTCTTCGTCAATGATCAGGATCGGAAATCGAAATCTCATGTGCGACCTTAGGAGCGGTTAAATTTGGGCCGCGAATTCTACGAGTTGTTGGTCCACATGCAATACGATAAATCTTCAGGATTTTGTATTTGTTTAGCCGGTGAGAACGTCGTTGCAAATTCTCTCGGCGCATAAAAAAACTGCCTGACACGATGGCAAACATCGTGCAGGCAGTTGATGCGATTTGCAAACAGAGTTTACGAACAAGGTTTGCGAGCCGGTTTGAGCGTTTTTAAAACGATGTCGCCAGACTTCGGTGGACTGAATTTAGGCGAATCCAGCCGCGGCGATCCGACACGCCAAACGTCAAAAAACTCTAGACCGGCGAGCGATCGAAAACGGCCTTAGAACTGGCCGTTGTTCTGTTGCATTTTCTTCATCTGAGCTTCACGAACCGCTCCGCCGATCGCCCGCAGCAAACCGTCACCGAGGACAATACGGCTGCGTTGACCGTTATCGATCGCTTTGCTGACGATGCGAAGGGTACCGGCGTCGTCGGCACGCGAGAGGGCATCGATCATGGAAGCGATCGCGTCGTTGGATTCAACCGACTGTGCGTACTGCAGAATCGGCATCAGGTTCAGTTCGATGCGGGCCAGATCGTCACCGGCGGCAACCGGGGTCGCTGCACCGTCGATCATTTCCTTCATCAGATCAACGCTTTGGTCGCCCAAGGCAACGTACACGGACTTTTCCCCCGTTCCGACGTGAACGCGAACGGTGTCGCCGAAGATCTTGCGAACTTCATCTTCTTCGGCAGGCACATCTGCTTCGATCAGGTGCATGGTGACACCGCGATAGGTATCGCGATCGAACTCAAATCGTGGTGCGTCTTGGTGACCTTGCAGCTTGTTCGCGATGTCTTTGACAATCGACGCGGCTTCGGCACCGTCGGCGATAAAGCTACCGAAAGCGAACTTCATCGATCCGGCATCGGTCAACAGCAACGCACCCGCGTCGAGTTTGCCTTCTTCGTACGACTCCAGAATGAGGTCGGCGATCCGGTTGATCACTTCAGTGACTTCGCCGACTTCCGATTCACTCAGTTCGTCAGATTGGCCGAGTGCCTTGCTGGCCATTTCGACAGCCCCCTTGATGCTTCCGCGAGCCTGTTCGACGGTTTCCTGGCTGACCGAAGCGGCGGCATGAACGTAGGCGGCTGCGTCATCACGAACGACGGTGGCATACGCCGACGGGATCGGTTTTTGGTCGGCATAGATTTGTGCCAATTTGGTACCCGGGATCGCGGTGAACGATCCGTCGATCACGATCCGTCGTCCGGTTGCGTCGACGTCGATACCGATCATCAAGTCGTCAGTTTGGCTGATGACCTGTTCGAGCTGGGCCATCGAATTCTGGGCGTATTGCCGAGCGGCCTCTGCGTCGTCACCACCCTGACGAGCCATCGCTTGGTCGAACCCCTGACGCAGTTGTGCGATCAACGCGTCGAGAATCGGAGCGGGGATTTGTTGCATGTCCAAACGAATCGCAAGGTCATAGTCTGACCCCATTTGCGAAATCACCGCCGACGGATCGGCGGGTGCCTGATCCAAGACGCTGCGGTTGCGTGCGAGAACCGCCCAGTTACCAACCTGCCGGATGAAGATCGTGTTCGCACCGACAGCGACCACGAGGGTCCCATCGTCGAGTTCGTCAGCAGGACCGGTTTGTGCTTCGAGCCGTTTGAGCACTGTCTTCACATCGGCGGTGGGCACCAAAGCGATCGGCTCAGGCGTTCCGTCGACCAATGGCACCAACACACCGACCGGTTGGCTGGTATCGACACCTTGGGTGAACGTGCCCGCCATCATCGCGAACATTCCACCAAATTGCGGTTGGCCCAACGCGCCGCTGAGGTAGTTGAAATCCTGTGTCAGTTGATTGACGCTTCCGAGCGTCACGATCACAACCGGTTCGGTCGTGGCAGCCGCATCCGCGGATCCGGACGGTGCCGGTGCAAGAGCATCCTGAGCGGAAAGGCTGTTCCCGGGCAGCAACGTTGCCGCGGTGGTGGCCAACATGGCGGCCGCCAAGGCAACCGATCGGAAGGAAAGGTTAGGGGCAAACAAACGTCTCACGAAAACATCCTTTGAGTTTTTTACAGATCGAAAACGACGGCGATACAACCGCCGGGCCATTGTAGCGCCGCCGGTAAGATTACGGTCGTGGGGGTTCGAAGCAAGCTGGGCAATTCATAATTCGGCGGAAAAGCATCTTGCCGCCGATTCATGTTTGTTCGGTCGCCGTTCGGTAACCAACCTTGATTACCCAGAATTTGCTTCACCGGTTTCAGAAAAACGCAAAAAAACGCATTCCACCGATTCCTCTCGACGCCGCTACGCTCTTAATGACGGTGCACTCCTGATG
>NZ_ANOH01000107.1 GCF_000346505.1 Aporhodopirellula sallentina SM41 | reverse complement strand
CCAGGAAGGTCTGGGCTTGCGATGATCAATGGAGTTCGAGTCGATTGCTCGTAATTGGTGTGTTTGCCCCAAAGTTGCTTGTCGCCGAGGTGGAATCCGTGATCACCCCAAAGCACGATGATCGTGTCTTCCTGCATGCCGGTCTCTTTCAGCTTCGCTATCAAGCGACCGATCTGAGCGTCGACATAGGACACGCAGGCGAGATAGCCGTGGATGAGTTCTCTCTGGGTGGCTGATGAGATGGGGCCGGTCTTTGGCACACCACTGTAGGTGCGGGCTTCTACGTATTTGGTTTCAGCGCACTTCGGCGCGTCTTGAGGATATCGCTGGTAGGCAGCGAGTTCGAGGGTCTCGCGATCGTAGAGGTCCCAGTACTTCTTCGGAGCGACAAAGGGAAGGTGTGGTTTGACAAAACCGATCGCCAGAAAGAATGGCTTGCTCGAGTTCTTGAGCGATTCCAATTGTTCGATTCCGCGATTGGCGATCGCACCGTCTTGGTAGGCGTCGTCGGGAACGTCATAGCATTCCACGGCCGGACCACCGCCGTGATCACGTACGTATTGCTGCAGCTTTTTGTGTTTAAGACCTAATTCTGAACCTCTGTTTTTTTGGTCGGCTACGAGATCTTCCAAGGCAGGGTTGTGATAGCGACCGCTGATGATCGGCCCACCGACTTTCGCGTTATAGGGATTTCGTCCGAAGAAATGGGTCCAAGACGCTGCGTCCTGTGGTCCGTTCCAGTCGCCGTCCAGATTGCGTGGGTCGAATATTTTACCGGTCCCAATGGTGACATAGCCATTGTTTTTGAAGTGCTGTGGCAGTGTGACCAGGTCAGGAAATCGCGGACGAAACCTGTATCGTTCCGGGCCCATTCCATAGATGCCGAGCGTGTCGGGATAGTAACCGGTCAGTAGGCTCATGCGAGATGGGCCGCACAACGCCTGTTGGCAGTGTGCGTTTTGGAAGACCATTCCGGATGCGGCAAGCGCATCGATGTTGGGTGAGTGAACGTGTTCGTGTCCGTAGCAATTCAGCAGCGGTTTGAGATCGTCCACCGCAATGAACAACACGTTTTTTTGCTTGGCCTGGACCGGATAGGCGGCGAAAGCAGCGAGCACCAGCAACAGCCATCGTTTCCACACGGCTGTTTTGAGTAGAGGCATCATGGTTTATCTGTTAGTTAGGTTGCGATTGGGGGAGTCTGCATCCCTGACATTGTCCAACGCTTTGCCGGAAAGCACTTTCGGCGCCTCCGATTTCGGTAGCCATTTTTCGGCAAGGTCACGCTTCATTGGTTCGTGTTCTGGGTTGCTCGCTAGATTGGTCCATTCATTGGGATCTCTTGTGTGGTCGTAGAGTTCTTCAGTGCCGTCGAAATAGCGGGTGTAGCGCCAGTTCTTCGTTCGCAAGGTGTAGTTGCCACGCCCCCAAGTGGTCATCGCCGGTCGGTCGATCGGTTTTTTGGGGTCTTTCAACCACGGCACCAAGCTGATTCCGTCCACGTATTCCGGCGGTGTAAGGCCGGTTAGGTCACACAATGTTCGATAAACATTGATGAGTCCAACCGGTTCAGAACATCGTTTCCCGTTGCCATCCTGGCCTCGCGGGTCCCAGATAATGAACGGGACCCTGGTGGATTCTTCCCACAGTGAAAATTTGGTGTAGGACCTTTTTTCACCGAGGTGGAATCCGTGGTCCGACCAGAGAACCACGATGGTATTGTCGAGGTACGTGCTTTCTTCGAGCGCTGTCATCACGCGACCGATGTTGTCATCGGTAAAAGAAATGCACGACAGATAACCACGGCGGACTTCGTTCCAACAGTCATGCTGCCCAAAGCGGTCGACGACGGATTGGAATGCCATCGACTGGCCAACCGGGGGAATGTCTTCCAGGTCAGACTGTGTCATTGGCGGTGGTGCAATCTCGTCGGGGAAGCGGTCGTAGTTTTCTTCCGGTGTGATGAATTCGATGTGAGGACGAATGAACCCAACGGCGAGAAAGAAGGGCTTTTCGTGCTGCTTCTGCAGGAAACTGACCGCATGGGAAGCAGTCCGGTGGTCAACAAAATGGTCGAGCGGGTTGGTTGCCGCGCAAACTCTCAAATATCGATTCTTCCTGTCTTTGTTGTCCGCCATGAACCCTTTTCCATCGGCTCCTTTGATTTTGATATCGCCGAAGGAAGCGTATTCGTCCCAGGTTTCGTCTTCTTCATAGGTGTTGTCAGGGTTGTGAAACACCTTGGTCACTCCACAGGTGGTGTAACCGTTTTCTTTGAAATGACGGGGAAGGTTTGTGTAGCGATCGAGCACCTTCCGATCGACTTGTTTCAGTTTGTAAAACGGATAAAGCCCTGATTTATGGGGCTCGACTCCCAGGAGTAACGCGTTGCGACTGGGAGAGCATCCCGGCGCGGTGCAATGTGCGTTGGTGAACGTAACGCCTTTCGCAGCCAGCCTGTCCATGTGCGGTGTCTTTGCGTCAGGGTGACCGCCGAGAAATCCGCACCAGTCGTTCATGTCATCGATGCAGATCATCAAGACGTTGGGGCGTTCTTGTTGGGCGTCAGCGACAGATGTCGATAACAAGCAGCCTGCCAATGATATGGCGATGGTGTATTTTGAAATCACTTCGGTAGGCTTCCGAGAATAGATCGGATGGGGGCGCGACATTGATGCTGTTTAGGCAATCACATGTCTTGGTTGATGGTATTGAAGAGTCCGCAATTTATGCGGGCGACCTTTGAATGCTATTGCTTCAAAGTGAACTCAAGTTTCGGTTCGCTGGCTTCCGGATGCGGAACACCCGCAAAGGCATGACAGGGAACGTCGTTGGTCTTGAGTGGGAGGTTCTGTCGTTCGATGACGAAGGTGACTTCGGTACCTTCGCGTTCTGTCAGGAATTGAAGCAGCCTCTTGTTGCTGATTGCAAAGCTTCCTTGCTGTTGACTTCGCGGCACGTCAAAGGTTCCGAGGATCACACCGTCGTCGGGACTGGGAGAGTCTTGCCAACGACATTCGACGTCCCAGCCAGCCTTGTCCGGGTTCGTGATTCCGTAGATCGCATATCGATTCAGTTCCGGTAGGCTACTGAATAAACCGTAGGGAAAGGGGACAAGGTTAAGGCGAAGTAGGACGGAATCGACCTCGTCGAAGTCAACGTTCGAGAGATCGAAGGCGAAAAATGACCGTCGATCCCATTGCTTCTTCAGTAGGCGGTTCACGGTCAAGTATTTCGGATGGATGAAGTCGCGTCGGTCATTGCGGATTGCAGTTCCTTCACGCCCGCCGGTACCGACAATCAACGTTTGGGGACCGGGGGCAGGGCCGAGTTCCGGCTCTGTCGGTCTTCCTTCGACGAGTTCGTTCGACTCAACCGTGATCGCCTTGCCTACTCCGCGCAGACGCGTGTTTTCACCGGTTGATGCAACGTAGACAGAAATTTCACCGTCTAGGACTTTGAAACTGGAGCTATTCTTAGACGGGTCGACGCTCACCGAAAACTCGGTGCCGTGGTCAACCGCGTAGCCATTCGGGGTTTCCATGATGAAACCGATGGCGGACTTTGGAACGTCGATTCTCGCCCTGCCGGACAAGATTCTGCCTCGCATTGGCGAAATCAGTTCCAGGCGGGCCGGCCCTTGGATGGAAACGTCAACGCCGGATCGGAATTGGATGGTCGCCATTCCTGTCTTCAGATCTAGAAGACCTGCGGCGAGATCTGATCCCGTGGTGGTGGGGAGGGCACTTTCCCAGGACGCATTTTCTCCTGAGATCAACGTCGCGACCGGTGACGCAGCGAAGAAACGAGGCACCAACACGATCGCCAACAGGATCGACGCTGCCAATCCCGCTTGAACGGCAAGGAATATCCACCTCGATTTCATCCACCCCGGCGAAGCAATCGCAGCGGCGGATTTTAAGCGAAACTCCGGATTGGGGGCATTCTGACCGTGTTCGTGAATCAAACCTGTCAGCAATCGAACGTCGTTGAATTGCTTCACTCGCTCGTGGCAGCCGCTCAGTTCATAGCCGAGTCTTTCGAGTTCATCCTCATTGAGTACACCCTCGAGGTAGCGCGTTGTCAGTTGTTGAAATTCTTCTTCTGTCATAGTGGGATGTCTCCTCGTTCCACGCACCCAAACGGTCTTGAACACATGCGCCCAACGTGCTGTAAATTCGGTGCAACGTTTTGTAAATCGTGTCCGGGGTGCGTCCCAGTTTTTCCGCTACTTCGATGCCACTCAATCCTTCGGAGAACCGAAGCCGAACCACGTCGCGACAGTGAACGGTTAGATTGGAGAGGCATTGGTGGAGAGCGTCGACACGCAAGCTAATTTCGTCGGCGTCACGGTACTCGAGATCCGCATCCACCAAATCCAAAATCGACTCGTCTAGGAGAGATGGTCGATAATTTTGTCGGCGGATGAACTCATAGCAGCGGCGACGGAGAACCTTCCATGACCAGTCACGCAGGTGACGCGGGCCTTCAAAGACGTTCTCGTTTTCGAAGACCTTCACCAGCATGTCCTGGTAGGCATCTTCGGCTAGTTGAGACTGACGCAAGATCGACCAAGCAAGCGCGACTTGCTTGGTTCTCTCTTGCATCAGAATGCTGAGCATTTCACTTCGGTCCATCATCGTTGCTTGGGTGCCGACTTCATTTCTTTAGCAGCCTGTTGAGCCGCTTTTTTATCGCGAGCATCTCGCTCGGCTTGAATGTTGGCTGCTGTTTGCAGGTCCATGATGACCTTGGGCTCTGAACTACCACTGCAGCCGACTGCAGGGATGAAAAGTGTGCAAGCAATGACGCCGCTGATTGCGAACCTTCGCATTGGAATTCCTGGTTTTGGATGCGCTCGCTATTGAGCTCTGCGCAGTGATGGGGAGGGGAATGTTTGGGTGAGTAGATGCCGCTCGTTCGCTGTGATCTGCCTCGCTGCTCGATAATCCGATCAGCAGCAATCGCCACGGCCGGCAACGCTAGATACCCAAGAAGACATCCAGCGTGAATGGTTAGTTGAGTTCGGTGTTAGAACTCGGAGTCGATGACTTCTCTCGACGCACGAGTCCCGAGAGCTCCCCACAACCCGAATGGGCTCTGAGCACCCGCATTGGATGGTGCCGAATTAATGGCACGAACGGTCTTGGCGGACTGGTTGCCGGCGTCGATGGAGTCGGTGATGAACTTCACGGCTCCGTCACCCATCAGTACGTGGGCTCCGCCTTGATGGCGACTGCCGGCAGAAGCCAAGGCTTCCATTTGCACGGACTTCAGCGAGTTCGCCTTTTGGTTGTTGTCGACGCAGAACTCACGGTTCGGAGGGAGGATTGCTTGGAAGCCAGTGTGAAGCAAGTAACCTGAGGCCCATTGGAAGCCGCGTGCCCGGTCAGGAGCCGACGCGTTTTGCAGGTCACTGTTGACGCTGGGATCCCAGAATTGGGGGCGTTCGGGATCGCGGAACTGTTCGCAATAGCTAGGGTTATTCATGACAGCGGCCCATGCCTTTTTGCCGATGTGAGGCTGCGTACGAACATCGTTGTCCCCGAGGTCGGTCGGGATTTCACCACACATGAGCGTGTTGGATAGTCCGTCGAGAACGTCACGAAACTTGGTTCGTTCCATTGGCACGAACATCCCCCGTTGAGATGCACGCAGTCTTTCGGTGCGCGAGCTATCGGGAGGTGTCAGGTTCCAGTCGTAGGCTCCTGAATTGATCTTTTCAATTGCATCGCCCATGCACGCGGCATAGTTCGTTCTTCCGTTCGCTGGCAACCCTGTGCCAGGATCGCTCGGGCAGCGGAATGCTGGGATCTCAGTCACCCAAGGAACAAACGTTGCTTGATTCGGAGTTGGTCCCATGGGTGGGTAGTAGTTCGGCGCAACCGGAAGAGTTGGGTCGCCGTTGCTGATGTGTTCCCAAAGCGCGGTTTGCTCGATGAAAGGCATCAGCCCCACCAAGAAACTCAGTTGAAGCCGATTGTCTATGTTGGAACTCGCGTAGTGACCACCCAGGTAACCACCACCGTCGGTACCGCCACGTTGCACGGGCAGTTGGTTGTATGCCGAGTGATAGTTGTGGAGCGCGAGTCCAATTTGCTTGAAGTTGTTGCCGCAACTCATGCGGCGTGCTGCTTCGCGTGCAGCCTGAACGGCTGGAAGAAGCAAGCCTACTAATACTCCGATGATCGCAATCACCACGAGTAGCTCAACGAGCGTGAATCCATACTTCTTTCGAGAGTCTCTTAACACAATCTACCTCTTTTGTTCATTGAAATCATAGGGTTATTGGACAAGCACAAAGCCCGATTGGAATACCGAGATAAGCTCGTCAAGCAATAGGTGCCGTCTCAATTACCGAAGGAGTCGGAGCAGAAAACCTACCGCACTCGTCTACATGCGCGACGTGAAAGCACTGGACAATGAATTCAATCATTTCTTGGAAAAATTTGACTGGGCTGGTTTGGACAGGAAAAGCAGCGCGGGGAAGTGTAGTGCGAGTCGAGAAATCTCGTTAGTGGCTGCCGCATCGATTCGATCACTGTTGATGAAGCGAGCGGGCGGTTCGGTGGATGGAGTGCCATAAAACATGCAACTAGCGAGTCTTACGGATCAGTCGCGGTATATGAATTTTGGGTTAATCGCTGTTGTGTGATTGCGACGTTCATTTTTGCTGCGCCAAGCAGACGGAGACTGATGTCGGCAACGGAGGGGGGAGAGGGCTTGGCTGAGTTACGCGAACGGATGATGTCAATGACGTGCATTCACGCGGCGATTTCCAATTATGCATGGCAAGCGGCGCGCGGGATATTCAATGCGTTGCGAGCTTTTGTTCGGCCATTGTTCACTGCCGATACAATACCGTCCTTGCATTGTCACTTGGGATAACTTCAGAACTTGGAGACGCGTTTGGGCTCTTTATCCCAAGTGAACGATCCTGTTTTGTCTCTCTCGAATGGCCACCGTCGTAGTTGTTTGCGGTGGTAGTTGCCAGGCAGAAGATGATACACGGACAGGTGTATTCTTCTGTGTTTATGAACGACCTTGGAAATGATGTGTCGATGTCGCGAGGCTTCTGAGCGCTGTATGCAAAGGATTTCAGATGCAATGATCGGACACGTCAGATACTAAAAACACAAGCGTAGCGAAACTCGCCAAGAGCTTCGGCAGGCCACGCGAATCGCCGAATGTCTTTGAGGTTTGTTGATTAAATGGGAAGCGTCGAGGTTGATGATAGGGTGTTGACGCGATGCAAAAACGAGTGTTTTGTGTGATCCCTTGCTTGCGCGGCGGGCTAGTGGATTAGCAGCCCGCCGGGAGTTTCGGCAGGTTAGGGGAATCGCCGAAAGTCTTGGCGACTTTCGCTACGGGGTGTAATCCTTGTATAAGATGGTGTTGGGGCGATGGGGGCTTCGCGGCCTTAAAAGTCGAATCATGGTCGCTGTTTTAAATGTGATGCTGTTGTATTGATACGCAACGGAA
This sequence comes from Aporhodopirellula sallentina SM41, assembly GCF_000346505.1. Taxonomy (GTDB): domain Bacteria; phylum Planctomycetota; class Planctomycetia; order Pirellulales; family Pirellulaceae; genus Rhodopirellula; species Rhodopirellula sallentina. Next base: position 31,868 of record NZ_ANOH01000107.1, on the reverse strand, counting down.
CCGGACGTGAATGCGCCAATTGATGTCGATATATATTGAAGGCTGTCACGCGTTTTTTTCTGCGACGATCTCTTTGAAGACCGTTTGTAGCATTTGTATGCTGGCTGGTTTTACGAGGTGATGGTCGAAGCCTGCGGCGTAGGCGTTCTTGATGTCTTCGGGCTGACCGTTTCCTGTCATCGCAATTAAGGTTGTTTTTGAGGATTCCTTTAAGGGTAAGAGCGCGGCAGCGACTTCGTAGCCGGAATGACCGGGCATGCAAATGTCGGAGAAAACAACGTCAGGTTGGGTCTCCCTGGCAACCTGAATGCCTTCCTCCGCACCGAGTGCCATCTGTGCTTCGTGTCCGAGGACGCCGATAAGTTTCACCAGCATCGTGGCAACTGCTCGAACGTCGTCGATCACGACAACACTCAGCGTTGTCTCCGGCGGTGTGCAGTTCACCTGCTCGCGATCGCCCTCTGTTTCGTCGGAGATTGGGAGGCGAACGACGAAACGACTGCCGGCGCCTTCGTAGGTTTGGTCCAGAATGACGGCGCCGTCGTGAAAGCCGACGAGTTGTTGCACGAGTGTGAGTCCGATCCCAAGGCCGCCTTGGCTTCGTGTGACCGAGCTCTCCACTTGGGTGAACATTTCGAAGATTCCCTCGGCATCTTCGGGAGAGATTCCAACACCGTTGTCTGCGATTGAGACTTCGATGAAGTCGTCCACCCGTGCACATTGCAGTTCAATCACGCCACCGGTTGGTGTGTATTTGCAGGCGTTGTTCAGGATGTTTGTAAACACCTGCGCGAGACGCACACGATCCCCTGTCACGGTCAGGCCATCTCCGGGAGTTAGGTTCACGTGAAGCTGATGCCCGCGAGCGTCGCAGGAGGGCCGGACTGACGCGACTGACGTTTGTAGGATGTCCACGATGGACACACACTCTTTTTGAAGCTGGATCTTGCCTCGCGTGATCCTGGAAAGATCCATGAGGTCGTCGATCAGCCGCACGAGTTGAGACGACTGTCCTTGCAGTATTTCCGCAATCTCTGCGACTTCGATGGGATTGTCTTTACACAGCGGTAGCAGTTCAGCCGCGTTGCTGATCGGAGCCAAGGGGTTTCGAAGTTCATGAGCGAGCACAGCCAAAAACTCATTCTTGCGAGCGTCCATTTCGGATAGCTGTTCTGCTCGTTGTCGAAGTTCTCGCTCGAGTTCCTTTTTCGCGGAGATGTCGACCATCACACCTCGAAGATGGTTGGGCTTCCCTTCATCATCCGAAGCGACATAGACAATGTCTCGAAGCCAAACGGTGTGTCCGTCTTGGGTTACCGCACGATATTCAAAGTCATGGTCTCGGCATTCGCGCGTTGCATTCTGGCACAGTGCGACGGAATGTTCGCGATCATCCGGGTGGATGATATTTGGCCAAAAGCTGGGATCCGAAAGCCAGCGTTCGATCGGGTAGCCGAGGATCTGCTCGGCACGCTGGCTTACGAAATTGAATTCCCATGTATTGGCGTCCGCTTCCCAAACGATGGCGTCGAGGCCATTGACCAGGCTACGGTACTTTTCTTTCGCCAATTCGGCATCACGTCGTGCTTGAATCTCGTTCTGAACTAGGTTCTCACGTTGCTGTTCGGCTCTGACCGACTCGGTGATATCACGTGAGATGGCGAGGATCTGTTCCGGTTCACCGTCCTCGCCGCGAATGGGCGTTACGACGACATCCCACCAACGATCGAGCTTTGACCTGCGGGTTGGGCGAATGCCACGAAACCTTCCTGAGCGACCGGCAACCGCTTCGGCGATCGCGTTCGCTGCCCGTTCCCGATCCTCTCCTTGCCAGAAATCAACCCATGGCGTGCCGACCAATTCCTCAACATTGTCGATCTCGTGAAGCAAAGCTCCAACGGGGTTCATCGAAACCAGGCAACCTTGCAAGTCGAGAATCTTGATGCTGTCTTGACTGCTCGCCAGAATCTGTTTTGCCTGTTGTTCGCTCCGGTAGCGTGCAGCTTCCAGTTCTCGAATCTTCGTGACATCCGTGAACGTTGTGATCGCCCTGGCTTGCTTGCCGTGCGCATCGGTGACGAGTTTGGAGCTCGTCAATATTCGTCGGCGGGTTCCATCTTCTTGTTCGAAGAGGATGTCTTCGTTCGAGACTGCTTCACCGTGACGGATGGTACGTTCGGTCGGCCACTCTTCCGGTCGATAGCGTGTGCCGTCTGCGTGATAACCCACTGATGAAGCCAACGCGTCCGAACTGCCTCCCGCAGAGACATGCCGACCAACCAGTTCATGGGCATGCTCGTTGATTGACAGAACGTTGCGGCTTTGTGCATCGGCCACGATGACACCGGCGGGCAACTGGTTGAGCACCGCGCTGGTCAACGAAGTTTCTTCTTGCAGCTTGCTGAGCAGTTCGTCGCGTTCGGTATCTGCTCGAACTTGGTCGGAAATGTCATCGAACATCAACAGCATTCGACCGGCTTCGCCCTCGAAGCCTCGGAGAGGGGCGGCCGCGAGTTTGACGTGAACGACCGTTCCATCGCGACGCACTCGATAGGTTGAAAGGCCAATGGTTGATTCACCTTTGGCGATCGTTTCACGAATGGTTTGGCACTCGCCTTCTTTTTCCGGCGGGACAATTGCCAATGCCTCACCGAGAACTTCGTCCGAGGTGTAACCGAACATCTGTTCGGCCGATTGGTTCCAAAGATGCACGCGTGTGTCGCTGTCCATCACGCAGACCGCGAGTGGCGACTGTTCGATGATGACGGCGAGGAGTTGTTGCTGCTCGCGTTCCCGTGCGGAGATCGTTACCAGTTCAATCTCCGACTCGACGGACGATGCCAACTCAGCGAGGATTTCGATCTCCGCGTCTTTCCACTCTCGAGGTACGGAATCGAACACGCAAAGAGAACCAAGCACGTGGCCATCGGCAGTTCGGATGGGGATGCCGGCGTAGGCTCTCACTCCAAATTCCGCCACCGCGGGGTTGTCCGCGACCCGGAGGTCCGTTGTGGCGTCAGCGACAATGAACGGTTCATCGCACAGGACGGCTTGGCGACAAAAGGAATAGGTCAGAGGGCTTTCACGTCGCGATGCCCATGGTTCAGGCAAGCCAATGCAGCTTTTAAAAAATTGACGGTCTTCGTCGACGAGGGTGACCACCGAGGCCGGGCATTTCAGCAGCCTCGACGCGAGACGGGTTAGCCGATCGAACGCTGCGTCCGGCGGGCTATCAAGCAATTTCGTTGCTCGAAGGCTGGTCAAACGGTTCGGATCAGAAACGCGATCGACGCTCTGATGATCGGCCATAACGTGTCTCACAATACGGATGGGGCGCAACGGGCGGCGAAATGATAGCGGATCTAATGACTATCGGCAGGATCCACGGCAGCCCGCGACAAGCGTCTTTTCGCGATTGTCTGCGTGGATGCCGCGACAAGATATCGTGACCCCCTTCGAGCTTCCTAGAGCACGGTCCACCGTTTGGAGCTGTCAAGCGAAGTGATCGCTACTGGCGAAAGTTCGACGTTCTCGATGGAGGTTTCGTCGGAGCCCATACGCCGCGTTGGTGGTCGTCTGTGCAGGGTCTGGCGCGGCGGTCACCAAGGCAGGTTTGCGCTGCGAGAGTCGATCTCCCGAATGGCACAGGATTTGTTCACCAAGTTGAGCGAGATCTCCACAACCGGATCATTCGGGAAAGAAAAAGGAACTGTCATGAAGGAATCAATCGATACTTGGTTCAATAGCGTCGACCGAATCGAAAGTGTCGCGATTGCGTCAGTTTACTTCTATCTGTTCGTGATCTTGGTCGTTCGAGTTTCTGGAAAACGATTGACCAGTCAGATGAACAATTTCGACTGGATCGTCAACATCGCAATCGGAAGCCTCGTCGGGTCTGGAATTTTGTTGAAAGACGTTTCTATCACTGATGCGACCATCGCAATCGCAATTCTGGCTTCGCTGCAGTGGTTGACCACGTACCTCGTGTTGCGAAGCTCGATTTTTCGACAGGTGGTCAAACCGAAGCCGGCGTTGCTGACTCACAAAGGTCAGTTCGTTACCGAGAACATGCAACGAGAACGGATCTCTGAATCAGAAGTGATCGCCAAGTTACGCGAGAAGGGATTCACATCTCTTGACGAAGCGAATTGGGTGGTCATCGAAACCGATGGCAGCTTGACCGTTATCCCGCAGGGGGCCATGACATTCGGTGAAGCGAAGTTATTGAGTGATGTCTCTGCGCCGGACTGGGTGGACTAACCGTTGATCAGGCATGCTTGATCACGCAGGCTGTTTGATTCAACTCAGGCTGATTCGGGAAAGAAAACGGCAGCCTGTTTGCTTGGTCCGTTAACGAGAAAAGCCCTGAAAGAGTTTGAAGTCTTTCAGGGCTTTGTGTGATGCGATGGCAGTAGTGTGGACGGATTAGAATTCTCCGTCGATCACTTCCTTACCGCCACGAGTTCCCAGGGCACCCCACAATCCGTATGGACTCGCGGCACCCGGAGCAGGTGCACCGGCTGCGCTGGATCCGACCGGAGGTGAGGTTTGCGTACCGGCCTCGATGCTTTCGGTGACGAAACGAACGGCACCGTCACCCATCAGGATGTGACATCCGCCTTGATGGCGACTGCCCATGGAATTGATACCCTGAGAGTTAGTGGTTCCGGTGAAGCAAGAGATGCTGTTGGGTGGGAGGATGGTGTATACCGACGTGTGGGCTCCGCGGAACATGGCCCATCGGTAACCTTTCGAGCCACCGTCTTGTTGGACCACGGCGCTGTTGGGAAGACCGCTGCCGAGATAGAACTGAGGTCGGGCTGGGTCGATGTAGAGATCGTTGCACCAGCTCGGGTTGTCCATCAGTGGCATCCCCTGCCCCGCGTTCAAGTGACGTACAAAGTCCGAGTTGATTTCGCCAGTTCCCAAACTGGTAGCTTGCTCGCCCATTGCGATCGTGTTTGCCAGGCCATCGACAACGTCGCGGAACTTGGTAGCGGTGCGTACCCAGAAGAAACCACGGTTCGTCGTGCGGGCGACGGCGGCGATGGAGCTGTTGTTGGCGTTGGTGAAGTCGCTGTCATCGGCTGCTTCGCGGCTGTCTGTTTTGCCGCTGTTTTCCCAGTCCCATGCGCCGACTCGGTTCTTGCCGCCACTGTGAACCAGGTACAACGCATCGCCAACGCTAAACCCGTAGTTGGTTCGGCCTGCCGATGGCAATCCGACGCCGGGATCGCTCGGGCAACGCAGTGTAGGGATTTCGGTATCCCAAGGACCGAACGATTGATCCGGTGCAATTCCCATCGGCTGGATACCGTTGGCGGGGTTTTTGATTTGTTCCCACAAAGCCTGCTGTTCCATGAAAGGAAGCATGCCTGGGAATCCGCTGAGCATGTATCGGTTGCTGCTGTTGCTGGCCGGAGCGGTGGTGCCGGTTCCGTGTTGTGGAATCTGATTGAACGCACTGTGGTAATTATGCAGTGCCAAGCCGAGTTGTTTGAAGTTATTGCTGCAGCTCATTCGTCGTGCTGCTTCTCGCGCTGCTTGGACTGCAGGAAGCAATAATCCAACCAACACACCAATGATGGCGATCACCACGAGCAACTCCACCAAAGTGAAACCGCTATTAACTTTTTTCCTAGACATCTACTTTCTCAAATTAAGGTCGAATCGAAACGAGCGGAATTGCTCTACGTCGTGCGGTCGTCTTCATGGTGTTCAGAACGTGTTGACTCAACTCGTGGGGCGAAGGTCAAAACGTGTGAACTCGAGTGACGACTCATCACACTGCCGAGTGACTATAGATGCGAGCAGAAAGATTCGATTGCGATATATCGTTGCATCATTGTGCCGGTGCGCACAACGAAGTTAGTGAACGTTTCAATCACCGAAAACCGCTGCTTAGCGGTGGTCTCGTTTGCATTGTCAGATCGCGGAGGCTTGCCCCTTTTGAGCGTGTGCTGATGTCGATGGTGAGGTGCCCGTAGTGAGGGGAGACAGGTTGGGTTTATGGAGAGGTAACGGTGGGGAATCTCACAAAATGCATCGTTGTGTCGCGCAAGAATTTCTTAGTGCGAAAAATGCTGCTTTTTCAAAAGGGGTCACGCACTATTGGAGTGTTTTTGGTGTTTTGTGCGCGGTAGTGTTGGATCGCGGTGATTCAAGCACGAGAGGAAAATGGGGGTGCCTTTCTTGTTCGCGGTCCTGTTCGCATGATCGAGCATGGCACGGTGCAGCGAGGCGTCGGGGGGGAGTTGTCAGGGGGAGACACCGTTCCCCGAGGGCGTTTCCCGTCGTGACCGTGCTCGGGGCGGGCGTTGCATTTTCGGATGCCTTCCGCCCTTTCTTTATGTGGGGATTTGCAAGCCGCTTTTGCGCTTTTCTTTTCAATGAATGCCGGGGGATGTTCGATGGGTTGCAGGCACCGGTTTGGGGTGGGTGGAACGGTTATTTTCTGGTTTGCCGTGCCTTGCATCGCGTCTGCACAGGATCCAGGTGTCGGCCGGGAGTTGTTCGAGCGGGAATGGGAGTTTGTGGAGCGGGCCCCGGCGATCGAACAATCTGATTTCATACGCCCCATGCCACATCGAGAGCAGTTTGGGGATCGAGGGCGCAGGCATGGGCGACAGCGAGGTCCCCACCCGCGGCGTCACGACCGGGGTGGCGATCCGGCGTCGATGTTTCCCGCCGATAGGTCATTGTTCCCCGCCGATGTGGCAATGTTTCCTGCCGATGGGTTTCCTGCCGATGGATTGGGGCCGCTGTACAACGCGGTCTCTTGTGCCGCATGTCATCCAAGTGGTGGTGCGTCGGGAGTGGAGCACAACGTGACCACGCTCACCATTGACCCTCGCTCGCCGCTGCTCAATGATCCGGCGGGACGAGGTGATCGAGGGGCTGCGTTGGGTTCCGTGTTGGATCTCTTTCCAGGATTGGTGTCTGCGAATACGTTGGATTTGCACACGGTTGTGCATGACCATTCGACGCGTCCTGGTTATGACGCGATTCGCCAGCGTTTGGAGTTTGGTGTGACCGAGGGGATCGCTCCGGAATGGTTCAGTCCGAAGGAGCGAACCGCCGAGGCGCTTGCGAAGCGCCCGGTGATTGCCGGCCGATCCGCATCGATCGACTACTACCTCAGTCAACGCAATACGCCGCCGCTCTATGGCATGGGGGATATCGAAAAGATCTCTGCGGGGCAATTGAGAACGCTGGCTCTAACGCAATCTCGCGCGTCCGGTGGGCGGGTGACCGGGCGAGTCGCCGGGAAGTATGGATGGCGGGGACAAGTCGAAACGTTGGCCGGATTTGTGGTGGGAGCCTGTGCGACGGAGTTGGGACTCAATGTGGGCGAGGTCGCCCGGCAGGCCGCTGATCCCGCTGACCCTCGTTATCGCAGTTTGGCTCCCGACATCTCGCCAACGCAGGTCGCGGACTTGACCCGATATGTCGCTGAATTGCCAGCACCGCCCAAGCAGGTGTTGTCATCGGAAGAACGCAAAAGGGTGCGGCGAGGTGAGATCATTTTCAATGCCGTAGGATGTTCGGTTTGTCACGTTCGCGACTTGCGCCCCGCGAGTGGGATCTACAGTGATTTGTTATTGCACGACATGGGTAAGGAGCTGCAAGATCCGTTGCCGGCGCCGATGTTGGAACTGACCGGGTTTCAATCGGCAGAGCCGACAAGTGCCTATCAACACCAATATGGCCGAGGAAGTGCATCCTCTTACGGTTCGGGAAGGCGTTCAAAACGCGGAAACTCGCGAAGCAATGGTGGGAGACCGGGGCCGAAGGAGATGGGGCCGAATGAGTTGGGCCGGAATGAGTTGGGCCGGAATGAGTTGGGCACGATGGTCTCGACAGTGATGCCCGCGGCGGTTGCATTGGACTATCCCGATCAGCCGCAGTTTCCATGGGGGAGTGTCACGCATGCGGATCTGCAGGGGAAAGCTCGAAATTCTTGGGACGCGTTGCAGCGAGAATGGAAGACACCTCCTCTATGGGGCGTCGCGGATTCTGCACCCTATCTGCACGACGGGCGTGCGAAAACGTTGACCGATGCGATCGAGTGGCACGGGGGTGAGGCGGCACACGCCAAGCGAAAGTTTGTAAACCTCAGCGATGGCCAAACGGAACTGCTGCTCGAATTTCTAAACAGCTTGAAGGCGCCATCGGAGTAGTTTTCGCGATCTGCAATCTTTTTCGCGCTACGGTCGACGATGGAATCTCGAAAGTGGTGTGTGTGTCGATTTGCGAGAGCCTCGCGATCGTTGGGGGGCTTCTATTCGTGGCTGGCCATGCTCACGCGTTGTCTGCTCACGTGCTTATCTATTCGCGTGAAAACCTTGCGTGAAAACCTTGCGCGAAAACACTGCTTGAAAACACCGCGGGGAGCGTTCGAGCGTGACGTGCGTCAACCTGCCGCACTGCTGAAATGTGGACATGTCGGGATGTGACGATATAAGTATTGTTGTCGTGTGTGTTTCAACAGCAGGTGGTGTTTGAGATGCAATCGCTCGAAGGGCCTGAGGTGTGCAGTTGCTGTATGAAGCGTGCACGTTGCCCTCGCTTTTTGTTTTCCTCTCCGCGAATTGTCAAAACGATGAAACCGTTTCCTGGGAAGTTATGCATCTGTTGTGTGGTCTTGTTCGCCGTTGCAATTGGGGTGCGAAGGTCAAATGCTCAAGACTTGGCCGTGCTTCCGACCTCTGCGGCGCAGTCTGGTGACACGTCCGAGAAGATTGAACTCGGCAAGATGCTGTACTTTGATCCTCGACTCTCCCGTACAGGGACGGTTTCATGCAACACGTGCCATAATTTGATGGAGGGTGGCGATGATGCTCGCGCGACCTCCATGGGAGTCGACGGTTTAACGGGGCCACGAAACGCGCCAACGGTGTGGAATTCGGTGTTCCAAGGATCTCAGTTTTGGGACGGTCGGGCACCAACGCTCGAAGAGCAAGCCAAAGGTCCGATGGTCGCGGATGTCGAGATGGGCATGGTGGGCCACGATCAAGTGCTCAGCAGGATTGAAAAGATCCCTGGTTACGTCACGGCCTTTCGCGACGTTTTCGGGCCGCATGATCCTGTCTCGATCACGAACGCCGTCGAAGCGATTGCTGCGTTCGAACGTACTTTGATCACACCTAACGCGCCACTGGATCGCTATCTCGGTGGAGACGAAAACGCGCTGAGTGACGCGCAGATTCGCGGCATGGAGTTGTTTGAGTCTGTCGGCTGCACGGAATGTCACTACGGACCGGCGTTGAACGGTTGGGAGCCGGGTGACGATGCGGAGTTTCTCGACTTTCCTCGTTTCACCGAGTCTGAACTGATCGAGAAGTATGACTTGGTTTCCGATAAGGGGCGATCTGCCTCGTCAGGAGATCCGGGCGACGACCATTACTTCAAAGTCCCTACGCTGCGTAACATCACGGTGACGGCACCCTACTTTCACAACGGTCAGGTCGAGACTCTCGCGGACGCGATTCGGGTGATGGCGATCACCCAAGTCGATGAAGAGTTGACTGATCAACAGGTGGCCGATCTCGAGTCATTCATGAAATCGCTCGAAGGACGTTTCCCTGAAATCGTCTTGCCACGTTTGCCAACCAAATCCGGAGCAACGGTTGTTCGCTGAACGCGTTATTCGGGGAACACGCTGTCCACTGAGTCGGTCGCACGCTAAGGTCCGGTGTCGAGCATCGGACAGTTCGGAGGCAAGATGAGTTGCACCGCGTTGGGTTGAACCTCGAAGCGGATTTTGTTGGTGCGAATGGGTTCTCCGTCGAGGTTGATGGGCATTGTCGTTTCGGACTCCCACTCAACCCAAGGTGCTTTAAATCGTTTGACGTAGATTCCGCTGACATCCGGAGTCATGAGTTCGTCGAGGACTTGCTTGGCGCTCGACGGCGGGAAGTCTAGCAGTCCGACCACGTCCAACATGCCATCGTTGATCCGCGCCGAAGGAGCCATTTGTTGGCCACCCCCGGCTTGGGCGCCGTTGCAAACCGCTCCCACAACAACTTTGCCAGGAATGCTCTCGCCGGGCACGCGAATTTCTCCGTCGTAGGGTTCGAAGTGGAGTGCCTGTACTAAACCGGAAAGCGTGTATGCTCCACCACCAAGAAAGTTTTTGAGGGGGATCGGAGTGTTGGCGGTAACCTGGGCACCGAATCCACCGCTGGCAATGTTGATGAAGTACTCATTGTTCGCGGCAACGGCATCGATCCAGTGGGCATCACCATGTTGGGCGAGACGAAGTGCTTCGAATGAGTCGATTGGGATGTCACAGCTCGTCGCAAAATCGTTCGCGGTGCCGAGAGGTAGGATGCCCAACTGCGGTCTTTGATCTGGTGGTTGTCGCAGGATGGCGTCAACAACTTCTTTGACCGATCCGTCTCCACCGCCAATGACAAGCCGCGAGCAACCTTCTGCGATCGCTTCGGCCACCAGTCGTAGAACGTCTCCGGCTTCCCAGGTGACACGCACCTGCACTGGAAATTCGTTGCGGGCACGTTCAATAGCGGAACGCACGCTCGCGAGACCCGCCTTTTTGCCGTTCAAGATAACTCGCATAAGACTTTCGACGGGAGGCTCAAGGGGTGATTCGCGGGCGACCGGGCAACGTTACTCTCGAGGCCAACGTCACTGTATCGACGAACACTGATCGTTCGAATCGGGCGATTGTGGTGTCACATTTTGAACGATTGATCAGGTGGGCACAACTCGGCGCAAGATAGGTCATTCATTTCGGAAAAGAGAACCATCGATCGGCTATGCTGTTCCCCGGTTTCCATTTGCGAATCCGAGTGAAGGCTTGGGTCTTTGCTCCCCTTCCATCTCTCCCCACCTGCCTTGGTTGTTGTCATGCCTCGAACGAAACGTTTATTCGCGATACTGGTGTTTTGGGTTGTTGCTGTTATTGGGAAAAGTGTTGCGGTTCAGGCCGATCCGCCGGTTCCACTGATCTTTGACACGGACCTTGGTAACGACGTTGATGACGTGCTCGCGATGGGCGTGATTCATGCGCTGCAATCCCGGGGGGAATGCGAATTGTTGGCCGTCACGATTACCAAGGACCATGAGTTGGCCGCTCCATTCGCGGATGCGATCAACACCTTCTATGGTCGAGGCGACATTCCCATTGGTGTTTGCCATAGTGGTGTGACCCCTCATGAGGGAAGCTTCAACGGTTTGGCCGAAGTGCAGGATGAGGAAGAGGATCGTTTTCCGCATGATTTGCGGCGCGGTAGCGATGTTCCTGACGCGATCGAGGTTCTTCGCCAAGCACTCTCCGACGCGAAAGACAACAGCGTCGTGATCGCGCAGGTTGGCTTCTCGACAAACCTCGCTGATTTGTTGGACGCTCCCGCTGACGATGTCAGTCCGTTGACAGGCCGCGAGCTAATCGAGAAGAAAGTGAAAATGATCAGCGTGATGGCCGGGACCTTCACGAAGATCAGAAACGACCAGGGAGTGTTGTACGATCACAAGGAGTACAACGTCATCAAGGATTTACAGTCGGCGCAGAAGCTGTCGAAGGAATGGCCGACGCCAATACTTTGGAGCGGGTACGAGATCGGAATTGCTCTGCGTTATCCGCATCAAAGTATTGAGCAAGACTACGGGTATGTGATGCATCATCCGCTCTCGGAAGCATACGTTGCCTACAAACCACCACCACACGACCGGCCCACATGGGATTTGACATGCGTTTTACAGTTGGTGCGGCCTGACCGAGATTATTTCGGTTTGTCGCCACGGGGGACGGTTAGGGTTGCCAGCGATGGGGTCACCGGGTTCGAAGAAGACGCCAGTGGTCGCGATCGGTATCTCATGCTGAGTGAACCGCAAGCGGTTCGTACTCTGGAGGCACTGCAGATGCTCGCGAGCCAACCTCCTCATTGACGCCGTGCTTGGTGATCGAATGGCCACTTTCGTCGATGGTGTTTTGGCTGGCCGGTGACCATGGTATTTCAAATTCGGATAAGCTAGGCTTGGAATCTATGGATCACTCCGGTCAGGCCCGCTGTTCGCTTTTAGCGCGAGCACACGACCGACGCGATGAGCAAGCGTGGGAGGAGTTTGTTGGATACTATCAACGTTTCATTTTCTACGTTCTCAAACAGCTCGGTGTGGCCGCCAGCGACATCGAAGATGTGACGCAGCAAGTGCTGTTGTCACTCACGCGAGAGCTTCCGAGCTACGACCCGCAGGGTTTGAGAGAACCGACTCGTTGGCCCATCCCCTATTTTTGTCTGTCACAGAAGTCAAACGAATGATACGCCGAAATATCTACATCACCATTTGCGTTTTGACGCTATCGAGCATCGGCCAAGCTGCCGAATACCGCGTCGATTCTCAGCGGAAATTCGATGAAGTCAGCTCGATCGAACTGAATCCCGGTGACAGCATCCTGCTCAAACGCGGACAAACGTTTCGCGGGATGTTGGCGCCGACGGGCAAGGGAGTCGAAGGGAAGCCAATTCGCGTGACGGCTTATGGCAAGGGGAAACGTCCGGTGATTCAGGCTGAGGGACGACATGTTGCGGGGCTGTTGTTGAAGGAACCATCTTTTTGGGAAGTCGATGGTTTGGAAATTACCAACACCAACGGCACGAACAAGGACCAAGGCGATCTGTTCGGCATCTACGTGGTCGCTGATGAAACGGAGGGTGTGTATCGTCACGTCTACATCGACGATTGTCACGTTCATGACGTCAATGGCATGGTGCCTGGGAAACGGCGTGGAGGCATCCACGTCCATATTCGCAAGCTACGCGAGTCGACCTTTGATGACCTGCGTATCACCAACAACGTGGTCGAAAACGTGGGCGGCGTCGGGATCGGTAACGATTCTTCGTGCGGACGAGTCCGTTTGCTGCCGGGCCGTCATGAGAGCCGGAATCTTTGGACTCGTGTTTATGTCGCGGGCAATCATGTTGATACCACCGGACGGAACAATGTCATCGCTCGGGTCAGCAAGGACGCGGTCTATGAGTTCAACACGCTGGCCAACAGCAGTCGTGAAAGCACGGGGCACAGTATCTTCTGTTTCAATACCGACGGCATGAAGATCCAATACAACGAAGCGTACGGGAACCGAGGCGAAGGCGGAATCGACCGCGGTGGTTTTGACGCCGACTACAACTGCATCAACACCTTCATTCAGTACAATTACAGCCACGACAACAATTGGTTTTGCGGGATCATGAAACGGCCGACACGCAACGTCGTGATCCGATACAATATCAGCCAAAATGATCGTGAGGGAATCTATTTCTACGGGTTCGATAAAGAGAAGAAGGCAGAGAACGTTCACATCTACAACAACACGCACTTCGTTCGCGCGGGGCTAGATGTCGAAGTCTTTGTCAACGGACGCACCCCGGTCAACACGCGATTCGAAAACAACATTTTCTACTTTGAAGGCGCTGGGCAGTGGGGGAGAAACGCCGTCGGTATCAATACCGTTTTCCGCAACAACCTGTACTTCAACATTGATCCTCACCCTTCCGATACTCAACCGCTCGTAGGTGATCCGCGGTTCACGCAACCGGGACAGACCGAGACGGGGATCGACCTTACCACCATGGAGGATTTGGTCGGGTATCGTCTTCAGAAAGGATCTCCCGCCATTGACTCCGGGATTACGATTTCGAACAACGGCGGACTGGATCTGCTGAAAACTTCCGTCGTCGGCGGTTGGACGAATGTTGGTGCACTCGAATGAAAACACTCAACGTTTTTAACGCGGTCCGTGGCAACGTGTTTCGACGCAGCTTTCATGGAACACCGAGGCGATCGACGACGAGTCATTGACTCGCGGAAGCGAGTGCGGAGGCCGGGCTCGTTGACACCTTCGCGCTCGAAAACTCACGATCAAAATCACCTCGGAGAGCTTTGAGCGCGTACCGTTCCTCGTTGATCTCGGCGGCAGTACGAAAGCCTAAGCGGCGCAGTATTGGCAGTGGCGGACACCAGCCTTGCAACGCGTGTTGGAACAGAAAGCCGGTCACAATGCCGGGCAGTAGTAGCCATCGCTTGTCTCCGGTGGCCGACAACACCACGCCCGAAAACGCGAGGGCGGAGGCATTGCACTCTAATGCACGTTCGACGTCCCATTCATGGTCGAGTTCATTGATCCGGTGGGAAATCTCGTCGGTCGATCGGGACGCGTAGTACTGAATGCGTCTGCGAGTTTGTTCGGCAATTTCCCGATTGATCGAATCGGCGGTGTGATTTTCGACGCGTTGATTGGTGGCAGGTAACATTGTTGATGTCCTTTGTTGTTATTGGCGATTTTGTTTGCTGGCGGGCAGCGATATGCGGTGCCATGAGGCTTGTCGCCGCCAGGTACGCAAAGACGCCGCAGACGAGATGCTTGCGGCGCCAGGAGTTTGATGTCAAAGAGTGTTATGATTGACTCTTCTCACGATCATCTTCGAGCTTCTTAGCGAGCTGTTTGCACTTCTGCAGGTGATTCTCGACTTTCTCGATCGCTTTCTGGGCAATCGATTGCAGCTCACTCGGTCCGCTGCTCTCAACAGCTTTCAGTTCAGCCAGCATGTTGATGTGGGCAACACATTGTTGACCGAGAAACGCCATTTCGAAGTCTTGCCCTTCGTAGCGGTTGAGCATGTCTTTGGTCATTTGCAAAGAATTATCGCAGGCTTGTTCCGCGATCTTGCAAAGCTGTTCAGGTACGGTCGTCGATTGATTAGACGCACCGCCTCGATTCATGTGCTGACGCGAGTTGCTTTGCGATTGATGAGGCGCCGAGGCGTTGTGGTTTGGCTGGTCGTTGCTCGCTCGCTGGATGCTTTCATTGAGGCTGCGGTGGTCCTCGATCATGGTTTGAGCAAGTTGCCTCACTTCTTGATTTTGAGTCCTTTGCGTTGCCAGTTGGGCAAGCTCGATTTCTGCCTGGTTGGCTTTCAGCAACTTTTTCAGAATCGCATCTTTTACAGAGGTCCCGTCGCGATCCGATTGTGGGGATACTCGACGTGCTTCGTAGCGATCGTTTTGATCGATTGCCGACCCCGTTGTCGGGTCGTTTGACCGCGATTGATCGGTTTCAATCCTGGTCGGGTTGATGGGCATTTCGGTGGAGTTCTGCTGAGCGTGGGCGGTCGTGATGCCGGTGGTTGTGGCGATCACGAGTGTTGCCATTAGCAAACGGGTTGTTTTCATCATCGGTTCTCCTTAGTTGAAACGGATGGGGAAAGGGAGGCAGCGAGTGGGAGGGAGACCATTCGGTCAGAGACGCTGCTTGCGAAGGGAACCTGCATACTGCGTTCCGATGACGCTCGCTCATGGATTGGAATCCGATGACAGATGGATCGAGATTGGGACGTCTCGTTGGAGGTATGGTTTCGCTGTTCGGAGAGGATGTCGGTGAGTCGATGATTTGTATGCAAAGCCTCATAGGCGGCTACGCGACCGCGGTTGAAACGAGAATTGAATCTGGAACAGAAAATGCGAGCGGTGTGGCAGTGAAGCTGTGATAATGAAAGGCGGGAATGCCCGGAACGTGTTGTGAAGGTCAACGCGTTTGCCCGCTTCCCGATTCTCTGTCTGTAAATTGCCTGCAAAATGTTCGCTTTCTTTTCCAACCGCCTCGGCTGTATCGGCTCGATCATCGTTTCCGTCATCGGAACGGTTCTGTTGTCGCTGTTGTTTGGTTTTCTCTAGACGCGTCGGGGTGATCGCGCGGTCGCTGCGGCGAATGCCTGCCGAACGGTGTGTTCAGGGGGAGGCTCCTTGTTTGTGCGCATCTGATCGCGGCTGTCTGCTGGGCTTTGGGGCGTTTCCACAAGCTCCCATTAACGATGCGTGTGGCACCCTTTTCCGCTTCTGTAGGAGGGCGGGCATTGAATTTCGCCATCGAGTGGATATCACGGATGCTACGCGCCGACGATCAGATAAAGCTTTGAACGTTTGTGCGCAGTGCCGTTTACAAATGTGTTGATTACCCGATCGGCAGCCAATCGAAAAACACCCGCCAGCGCGAGCGAGAATGTCGCGAGTTTGGTGGGCCGTATCAAAGCTCAGCTTTCCATGGAAACGAAATGAATCGTCGTATGCTCGTCGTTCTTCTCGCAGCGATCGCCTTGCTGCTTCCACCCGATTCAATCGTCGGAGAGGACGTCTACCCCGGTGCGGATGAGTCGTCGCCTTCGAGGGCACACTACTTCACCTGGATCAACAACACGAACGAGGGGCCTGCCCCGGGGCAAACCGAAGCGAATCTTGCGTTCTTCCAATGGCTCAAGGATGAGTACGGCATGACGCTGGACATCTATGCCTTTGACGCCGGGGCGATCGATGCACCGCATTACTACGGGAAGCCAAACACGGTCAAGTTTCGTGAACAGTTTCCAAATGGATTTGCTCCTTATGCGGAACAAGCAAAGGGCTTTGGCGGGCGATTGGGGGTGTGGTTGGGACCGGATGGTTTTGGCGATACCGAATCGGAAAAGCAACAACGTATCAACCTGCTAGCGTCGCTCTGTCGTGACCATCAGTTTGAGTTGTTCAAGATGGATGCGGTGTGCGGGCAGTTACGAACGGAGAAACAGCAAGCGTTTGCGGAGCTAATGACGGAGTGTCGCAAGCACAGTCCAGACCTCATCATGCTGAATCACCGGTTGAATCTCGGTCCGGCCACGCCGCACGCGACGACGTTTCTGTGGGAAGGGGCCGAGACCTATATAGGCGTGCACATGGCAAATCGAAAGCCTGCCACGCACAACCGCGCTCAAGCACTCAGTCGCGGTCTGCCGCCAGAACTGAAGCGTTTGGCTGAAGATCATGGTGTCTGCATCTCATCCTGCCTGGACTATTGGGACGACGATCTCATTCTGCAGGCGTTCAACCGGTCGATGATTCTCGCACCTGAAATTTATGGCAGCCCGTGGTTTCTGCGGGATGATGAGTACCCGAAGTTGGCTCGGATCTTCAATCTACATCGACGCTACCGAGACATCTTGGTCAACGGCATGGTTTTGCCAGAGGACAAATACGGGCCGCATGCGGTTTCTCGGGGAGACGAGCAAACCCGATTGATCACGCTGCGCAATCTGACGTGGGAACCGGTGACGTATGAGATCGCGTTGGACGAAAGCGTCGGATTGGTGGGAGAGGAGCCGCGTGAGGTGCGGTTGTTTCATCCGTACGAGGAAGTGATCGGAACGGACTACAGTCCTACCGACTCGGTGAAGGTGACGGTCTATCCGTTTCGCGCGGCGTTGATCATGGCGACCACCGCTGGGTGTGATGAGCCGTCTATCGCCGAGGGGCCTTACCGAGTCATCAAGAATGTGGTGGGAGAGCAGTCGGTTATCAAACGGCTCGAACCGATTGCTTTGAAAAAGCCATGGCACCGCAAGCTCGCTGATCTCGAACCGTCGAAGCTACCTGGTGATTGGCAGGGCTATTATGAATCAACCTGTTTCGCAGCCGACAACAACGCACTGGAGATACGCAGCCTCGAACGTTCCGGGCCGACCGACATTCCCGCGGTCGAAAACGCCCGTCAGGCGTTCGTCGGACAGGAACTGATCAAGTCGCGTGCACTTTGGGATGATTTCATGTTCGATGGAGATCCCGGCACGGTCTTCGACATCTACGTCAATGCGAAGGATCAACGGATCGCGAGTGGGTGCCTTCGCGTTGATTTTGCGAAGCCGATCGATTTTGACAAAATTGTGATCGAGACGCAGGCGAACGACCGAACTTTGATTCGCAACAAGTATTTCAAAGCTCAGACGAGCAATGATTTGGCCAATTGGGCGCCTGTGGAAGAGGTCGTTCAGAATGCATCGAGATTGCGAATCTATCCCAAACCGGGACCGTGGCGTTATTTGAGAATGCGTTATTGTCCTGAACGGATCGCTGAGGTGGAGGCGTACAAAGACGATACTATCTTGCCTCGTGACCAATGGAGAGGTAGCAATCTCTTTGCACATCCCCAGGCGGTTCCGGCCGTCGGATCATGGTCCGCGAACGTCACGCTCGATGAAGTTACGCCGACCTCGTATCTCTGCGTTGCCGTCGACGGCGAGCATGGTGTGGAAGGTTGTTACGCGGCTCTGAAGATGGACGGGCAGTTTATCGGAGCGGCGAATCGAGCTGTGTCGTACCCGACGAACGCGTGGGAGTATCCGGTTCGAAAATACAAAACAGGGTACACGTACTATTTCCCGGTCGACGAGACGTTCCTCGGAAAGGAAATCGAGGTCGTGTTGTTGGGAATGAAGGACGGCGGGAAGGATCTGCAGCCGTCGGTATGGTTGACTGCTCGTGAGCTTCCGTTTCGAACGACCGAGTGAAGTGTCGTTGCGGATTTTGGAGCCGGTCGAAGGTTAGCTAGTTTGGCTGAGCCGTTTTGTCGTCGGTCGTGGCGGCATTGAGGCAGGCCGACTGCAATCTCGCGAAACTGCACGGCAGCTCGAGTCCAGGGCCGACCAAGGCAGGAGCAATTGCGTCGTTCAGAGAATCGCGGACGATGACAATCGTATCGCAGTCGACACTAGCGACGATCTTGCATTTCTTCTGACTCTGTTCGGCGCCGATGCGGTTGATGAGAACGTGGTTGCTTCCTTTGCCTTGTTTGAAATGGTGTTCTTCCAACTGGATTCCCATCGACGAAACAATGTCGGCGAGGAAATCGTGCTTCTCGTCTGAAAGATTGATGTAGTCGAGTTTTCGCACGCTGTGTTGATCCGTTGCCGCCTGACTCGGCGTGTTCTGGCCATTTGATAGATGACCTTCCGTATTACGCAGGCAGGGAATGCCCGGTAATTGCGATCGGGTATCCTCGATCACCTGCGAGATGGAGGTGATGCCGAGTCGTTCGTAGACGCTATTTCGAGGCAGTTCGACCATCTCCCAAGGCTCCCATCGGCCAACTGCGATGTGGCCGATCAGAGTGGCCAGTTTGACGAGTTCGACCTTGGTTCGCATCGGATCGGGAAGCTTCGCCAATGCAGAATAAGGCTCCAGAATGTGCTGAAGGGGATCAAACACGTTTTTCGGGATGTCCCAATCGGCGAGCAAGCCGCACATGACTTCCGCGTAGCTTTGTGGGAACAATTGTTCCTCGTACATCATCAACGGCTGGCTGTATTTGGCACAGGCTTTCGCCATCGATTCGTAATACTCGGGGTAGTGTGATCCGAGCACGACTCTTCCGGCGGAATTCATCAACGTGCTGAAGAGCATGCCTTCGGATACGCTGACTTTCATCCCGGCTTTGATGAGTAGTTCCAGTGCAATGCCAGCAGCGACGCTCTGTTGCCACGTCAGTTCAACGTCCATCCACGGGAGTGTGTCAGGTTTGATCGATGAGAAAGCACTCGTTGCGAGCACCAACTCGCCGGTGCGTTTTTGACCCATCCGCAGTACCGCCTGCTTGATGTCTCGAACGCGTTTCCCGCCGGGGTTGTAGAAGGGATGGTTTGCGAGTTGTAGTATTTTCGACTCGACCGTGGAGTCTCGCTGCATCGCGGCCACGAGTCGGTCGGCGTCGAAGTTTCCGGACACGGCCATGTTGGCAACGTCGACGGCGGCGTGGGAGATCGGCAGCACTTTCGAAACGTCGGTCAAACGGTCCTGCATTTCGGCCATTTCGATCGGCGCACAGCCGTCCGGTTTGGGCCGTTCGTTTTTGGTGGCTGCGGTGGGGGGTGAGGCCGTCGCGGGCTCAGGCTGTGTGGGGGTGTTTGGTTCGTTGTCGGTCCGCGTAGGGGCAGGTTCAGCAATGGATTCTGCAATGGATTCGGGGGCCGGTGCCGGAGGCGGAGGTGCTTTGGTCCGAGCGATCTGTTGGCTATCCGCGGAGGTCGGTTTTGTGCGTGGCGGTGGTGACAGGTTTTGTTTTCGTTCGCGAACCACGAGCCCCTTTGCTTTGGCGGCGAACGTTTCGTAATCGGTCGGCTTGTAGACGACATCATGGACGCCGCGGATGATCAAATCTTTGGTTAGTCGTGCGTCTCCGACGGAGGTATGAACAATGATCGTTGGGCACAATCCTTGGGAGAGCACGTCGACCGCGAGCGAGTGTCCGTGTTTCTTGGGCATGCGGAGATCGGTCACGAGTAGGTCGTACGCGTAGTCGCTGAGCTGCGAAAGCGCGTCTTGGCCGTCGTTTGCCGATCTGCAATGGAAGCCTTCTTGGGCCAATGCGAATGAAACCATCCGTCGTACAATCGGGTCGTCGTCGACAACCAGTGCGTGATAGTCCTGTTGGTCAATTGTGGTGCTCATAGCTCTTGTCCCATCATGGCGGGAACTAATTCAAATGGTGTGTTCGTCACAGGCATGCCGTGAGTTGTGCACGTGAGGTTGTCTTGGAAGCGTTTCCGTGTCGCGATGAATGAATCTTCGTTGTCGAGGAAGGCGTCGACGATCGCGGGATCAAAGTGCTTTCCCGATCCGGCGACGATGGCGGATTTGGCGCGGCTGTGTGAATACGCTTTCTTGTAGATTCGTTTGGAGGTCAGCGCGTCGTAAACGTCCGCGACGGCAACGATGCGACTGCAGAGCGGGATTTGCTCGCCGGCCACTCCATGTGGGTACCCGCGCCCGTCGTACTTCTCGTGGTGTGACAACGTGATGTCACGGGCCATTTTCAGGAACGCTGCGTTGGGAAATTGTTCCATCATGGATTCAATCGTTTCGGCTCCACGGATCGTGTGTGTCTTCATGATCTCAAATTCATCGGTGGTCAGCCGAGCGGGTTTAAGCAACACGTGGTCCGGGATGCTGACCTTGCCGATGTCATGCAAGGGGCTCGTGTCATAAAGCAAGCGAATGAACTCATCATCGACTTCGTCTTGGAAGCGAACCTGCCGTTGCAGATGCAGGGCGAGTATGCGGCAGTAGTTGCGGACACGGTCGAGGTGAGCACCTGTTTCGGGGTCTCGTGATTCTGCCAGTTTTGCCAATGCAAAGATCATCAGGTCGCGGCTTTCCATGGCGACGACGCGTCTTCCGGAGTGGATTCTCATGATGAGTTCAACCGGATCAAATGGTTTGGTAACGAAGTCGTCCGCACCGACTGACAAGCCCGAAATCGCATCGCTCGGTTGACTGCGAGAGGTCAGCATGACGATGTACACGTAGCGTGACGAGTCGCCGCTGCGCACCGACTGGCAAAACTCGATTCCATCCATCACCGGCATTTCCCAATCGACCACCACCAGTTGGATGGGACGTTGCTTTAGAATTTCGAGAGCTTCACAACCGTTGGTCGCCGTCGTGACCTGATAGCCGCCTTCTTGAAGCGTGTTCTCAATCATGCGGCGGGAGATAACCTCGTCATCAACTACTAAGACTTCCATGTTCTTTCTCGCAGGTGGCAGATTTGAGTTCTTCTTTTAGGATGGGCAGATAGTCGAGGCAGCGACGCATTTCAGAGCTGAGTTCCGCGAGCATGGTGTCGACGTTATCTAGCTCTGACTCCCGGCCTGCTTGTTCAATTCTGGCGGCGATGTCCTGTAACGCTTCGGCACAGAGGATGCCGGCGGCACCTTTGAGTGAGTGCGCGGCTCCCGCCATCCCGGAGGCATCTTGCTCCAGAGCAGGGACACGGATGTCTTCGACCCGTTGGAGTCCGGTGGATTCCAATTCGTCCAACAACGAACAAGCAAACTCCAGGTTGCCAAAGCAGCGTGAGAGCATTGAGTTTGCTTCGATTGCCGGCGATGGCGTTGCCCTGTTCGTCGACGGTTCGATTTCGCAGGGGGCCGTTTCCGTCTCGGGATCCGAGGTCTGCGTGTGATGCAACGTCTCTAGCAGTTCTCTCACCTTCTCGACCTTGATGGGTTTGGTCAGATAGTCGTCCATTCCCGCCTCGATGCATTTTTCGCGATCGCCTTTAATTGCGTTTGCCGTCAGCGCCACGATCGTCAGGGGAGAGGATGAATTCGTTTCAGATTCGATGCGTCGAATTCGCCGAGTTGCCTCGAGCCCATCCATGACCGGCATTTGGCAATCCATCAATACGACGTCGTAGTGGTTTCTTTGGATCGCATCGACTGCTTCTTCGCCGTTGCAGGCTGTGTCGCATGTGCAACCGAGTTGTTGAATGACCTCAACCATGTACATGCGATTGATGGCGTTGTCTTCGACCAACAGAAGATGGCTGTTGATGTCATCGCCGGCGATGCGATGCGTGTCTTGTTTTTGCGAATCGGGCTGGCCGTGTTTCCCAATGATAGAACGAATCGTCTCGCAAATATCGCCGCGACGCAGCGGTTTGTGGAGGACTCGGTCGACTCCGTATTGCTTTAGTTCGTCCGGTTCGAGGTCGAGACCGATGGATGAAATCAAAGCAATAGGAATGTCGTATTGATCGTGGATCGCGGTCGCCAGTTCCAGGCCATCGCGATGCGGCATGTGATAGTCAGTGAAAACCAAGTTGTACGGTTGGTTGTGTTCGTTCGAGGTTTCGATAGCAGCGATTGCTTCTTCGAACGAGGCGACCGGCGTACTGACGTGCCCGCACTCTGACGTGTACTCTGCTAGCACGGTGCGGTTGGTCTTGTTGTCGTCAACGATCAGGATGCGTTGAGCGGTGATCTTGGTCGAGCATCCAACCGGTTTGATTTTGGGGGTCCCGGTGCCGAACGGGATTTCAAACCAGAAGGTGGACCCGACTCCCTCTTCGCTCTCAACACCAATCGTGCCTCCCATCAACTTGACGAGGCTTTGGGAGATCGATAGTCCGAGTCCGGTGCCGCCGTATTTACGAGTGACCGAGGAATCAATTTGAGAGAAGGCCCCGAAGAGGCGATCGATTCGATCCTCGGGAATGCCGATTCCGGTATCGGCGACTTCAAACCTGATCGTGGTTTCGTCAGCGGATTGATCGACGACCTCCACCGATAGGGTAATCTCCCCTTCGTCGGCGAACTTGACCGCGTTACTGAGGAGGTTGGTCAAGATTTGACGCAAACGTCCGGAATCGCCTTCGAATAGAAGACATGCGTCCCGCGCGACGCGGCATGGCATCTCCAGCCCTTTCTGTTTGGCACGCCATGTCATCGCATCGACGGTGTCGGTCGCTAGCAGTTCGAGGTCAAACTCATGCGTCTCCAGTTCCACCTTGCCGGCTTCGATTTTGGAGAAGTCGAGGATGTCGTTGATCAGGGTGAGTAGTGTTTCGCCACTGCTGCGGCAGGCATCAACGAACTGAGATTGTTTGGCGGTGAGGTTGGTACCGGCGAGCAGATCGGACATGCCGATGATGCCGTTGAGCGGTGTTCTCAACTCGTGACTCATGCTCGCGAGAAATTGACTTTTCGCTTGGGTGGCTTCTTCGGCGGCGTGACGAGCCTCCTCCAAGTCGAACATCATGTTCAGGGTTGCTTGCCGCGCGTCCTCCAGGTGACGGTTGGCTTCGCCGAGTTTCTTTTGTTCTTCCTTGAGGCGTTCGATTCGGGCCGCGGTTACCTGTTCCGTCGCTGCGGCTTCGTCGGCCAAGATGAGATAGCTCAACCAGCTATCGCTTTCGACGAAGTCATCGATTTGCAGACCGATTTGGGTCATCTCTTCCGTTGAATTGGGAACGGGAGATCCGACGAAGCATCGATGGGCTTCGTCGCCTGTTGGGAGCCAAGCACCACGCAGTGGGCATGGCAGCGGGCCTGGCGTTCGGATGGAAAAGGCGACGATCGGGCGGTCCGATTCGGTGACAATCTCGTCGAGCTTGGTCCCCACCAAATCGCGGCCCGCGAGACGGGTGACGCAGTCGGACGCCCACTGAATTTCGTCGGAGGCGTCAACAACTAGGACGCAACTGCCAAGACGGGTGAGTGATTGGATGTCGATCGAGTCCATCTTTGTATTCATTGCAGCACCTGCTGATATTCGATCTCATCACGGCAATCTGCTGCTGCTGCTGCGGGAGGAGTCGTGGCAGGACATGCGTCGGTGAAGTGCACGTCGAAGGCGCATTCCGGATCGCCTCGACGGGTGCATTGCATCTCCTGAACCTGAAGGGTTTGGTTGAAATGGATTCCGGCGCCTAAGATCAACCCATGTAGTACAGGGCAAAGAGGAAGGTCCGACGTGTAGAACATTCTCAGACCGCCGTCGGGCAGTTCTTCCGAACGAAGTTGAAATCCGCGGGTTCCCGGGAGACTGATCGTGGCTTGTTGATGGATGAAGTCCAATTTCCGCAGGAAGTCGCGAGAGTTATTGCCGACCAGCGCAAACAGTTTGGGGTAGACGTTTTTACCGGTGTTGTTGAGCCAGAATTTTCCGAACTCCACCATGATTTCGTCGGGTGAGACGTGAAGGTGCCGAGCCGTCGCTATGAAGAGAGCGATGGTTAATTCATCGGGATAGTCTTGTGCCGGCCAAAACGAATTCACGTCGCAATTGACGACCTGGCGGATGGTTTCCCAGGTTTCTTCGCCGTGCGTATGTTCGACCAACTCTTGGAGCCCCTTGTTGACCACGCCCTTCATCTTGCTGTGTCCTATTTTGCGATTTCGTACTTTGGTGCTCCGCCGTTGGCGACGCACAATTGATTGATTTCATTCTTGAGTGCGATGATTCGCATCTCGCGGCCGATGGCGATCCGGTTGAACGCCTCCAATTCTTCAATCTTGTTCTGCAGTGATTGACTGGTTTGTTTTTCTCGTTGGCTGAGTTCCTCGAGTGATCGATTCATTTTTTCGAGTGACTCGAGTTGCGCGTTTAGCTGAGTCTCCATGCGTTTTCGAGTCGTGATGTCGATTTTGATCCCCACGTAATTGGCGATTTTGCCGTTGTCGTCGAAGACCGCGGTGATAGATGTGTCTTCCCAAAAGAGTTCGCCGGATCGGTGCCGGTTGCAAATCTCGCCGCGCCAAATTTTGCCCTGGCCGAGTGTTTTCCACATTTCGGTATAGAATTCGGGCGGATGGATGCCCGAGTTGAGAATTCGAGGCGTTTGCCCAATGGCTTCGGCTGCGCTGTAACCGGAGACTTCTTCGAAACGCGGGTTCACGTAAACAATCTTAGCTTTCGAATCGGTGATCACGACGGAAGCGGGACTCTGTTGAACAACGCGGCTGAACGTGCGTAGCTTTTCGACAGTCCACTGCTGCGTTTCGTCAGATTCAACACTCGCGTCGGGCTCGGGTTTTGACCGTGGCGTGAACGTTGCAACTTGATGCGAGTCTGAAACGGTTGCGACTGCAGAAAGTGCTTCGTGGAACGAAACGTCCGAATGAGAAAAGGATGCCCCGGCATGTCCCTGTGAAATAGCGCATGCATGTCGCAGCGGGTTTCGGAAGGTTGTCGACACAACGGCCGCGACGATGCCACACAGGATCATTACCGAGGCCGGCAGCAGCGAGACGGGGCCGGTTTGAAGGAGATCCGTTAGCAGAGCGGACGCGTCAATAGTCGATTCGTTTGGAATTATTGCCGACGTAACTGATGACCAGCTTTGCTTTTGCGCACCGCGTAAGCACGCACGCATGAGGAACAGAGCCGCAGTTGCTGAAAGAACAATTGCGAACAGATATCGGTTGATCCGGATGAAGTTGAGTCGAAAGAAGAGTGATGGATACATCAATAGGCCCCTTGTTGAAAATTAGGACACGCTGAGAAGCACTTCGCCGAACGGCGAATCGCCACACAGATCCGGATTGAGATCTCCGTCAATGTCATCGATCGATCCGCACCGGTGCAGCAGCCTTCTGCCGGAGGTGCAACAACTCGTGGACCGAGTTGTCAGGTTGGTTGATCGACGTGTGTTTTGGAAAATCATTGGATTGCCCTCTGTGTGTGCTCTCAAGCATGTGCCCGTGCTGAGACGCAGAAAACACCGCAAAGTGGTGCTGTCTGCTTCTTCACATTCAACTAGTAGCTTGCGTAATTTGAGCATCGGTCGATTCCGCACAAGAATAGGGATTCCCTTATGTGGAAATGCGGGCGACGTGGCCGATTACTTCTTCCATGGCCAGCCCACCAGCGTCTCGACATAACCCAGTCGTCGGAACGTCAGATCTGCTTGGGGCAAGCAGGTCGGGCTGGTGGGCTGGCCATTTTTCTCATACGATCGTGATAACCCTGACTCTCGTTAAAAGACGTCGCCGTTGGAATTTGGCTGATGAGGAGAGAAACGGTTTTAAGGGGCACGTCGATTAGGTCGCCGGATTGCGAGGCGGAATTCGCCGCGTGTCTCTCGGGTTCGTTGATTTGATGGGGCACGTCGAAACTTCCGAGTGTCCGATCGTGAATGAACGTTCGCGACATTGCTCGACCTTTGTTTCCCGAGCAGTATTCGAGTCAACTCTCACGATACGTTGACATGAGTTTCGAGATGCGATCGACCGTTTATGTTGTCGATGACGACGAAGTTGTTCTACGAGCCGTTGTTCGGTGCCTTGAGCAAGTCGGACATGAAGTGGTTGCATTGCCGTCGGCGGAGTCATTTCTGGAACAGTATTGCGACGTCGGGCCAGGATGTTTGGTACTCGATCTGTGCCTGGCCGGCATGAGTGGGCATGCTCTTCAGGAGGCGATGGTCGAGCGGGAGATTCGTATTCCGATTCTGTTTATGTCTGGCAATGCCGGTATCCAAGATGCAACGAAGAGCCTTCGCCTCGGGGCAGTCGATTTTCTGGAGAAACCGCTCGATATCACGCATCTGAAACAACGCGTGGCCGATGCGATCGAAGCCGACCAAGTGTCGCGAAGCCGCCAGTCACGCCTCGATGAAATTGGGCAGTTGATTGAGGGGCTCAGTCCACGCGAACGTGAGATCATGTACCTGGTGGTCGACGGGCTCGCGACCAAGAACATCGCGTCTCGGCTCGATATCTCTCCCAAGACGGTTGAAGTTCACCGCAGCAAGATCACCAAACGGATGAAGGTGGAATCGGTTGCCCAACTCGTGGCCATGGTTACCGAGCACCGCCTGGCCGTCGAGGCAAAACCGGGGACATAGGCGGCCGGACGTTACGACGGTTGATTGCAATTTGAGCGTTGCGGAGGCAGGGACTGCGGTTGGAGTGGGGGTTCCCAAGCGGTACCATTGGTAGATGGCTCGCGTTTGGCGGCGCGGCTACCTAACTTGCTCTATGAAATAGGCAGGTGGTGGAAAGACCATTTGGGTAGCCTGGCATGAGCTGTCGAAGCTGTGTGGGTAGCGCAGCGGAATGGACTGTACAGCAGCATGGACTGTATCGCGGCATGGACTGTACAGCGGTGTGGGGGACTCGGTCGTGTTGGTAATGCGGCCGTGTGTGGAGTGACGCGGAAGGGGTATCCGTGCAACTCACTTACATCAGATGTAACGAGTAGCGACCGCTCAACCGGTGATCAGGAAGATCGCCGTGAGTGGGACATCGGGGCAAGCGGAACACGATGGAGGGCACAATATGAAAGAGGGAGACACATCCCTGCGGGACTCGTCGGAATCGCATACTTTGAAAGCACAAAGAATGCGTTCTGAAATTGAAGGGCTGCGAAGACGTTTGGCCGAAACGGAGGAAGTCTTCGAGGCATTGTGCTCCGGTACGATGGATGACTGTCCTCAGCCTGATGTGCCTGGTACCGGTGTGGTGTCTTCGGGTGACATGGGTGTCTCCTCGGAAGATACCATCGGTGAAGCCCGAAATGCCGCGACGACGTTAGAACGCCGCTCGTCGGATCAGGCCACTGACAGCTACTACGCGTTCTTTGAAAATTCGCCGGTGCCGCTTTGGGAGGACAATTACTCTCACATCAAGGACTTCATTGAGGAGCGGCGGCGTGAGGGAGTCGAAAACTTTCGCGAGTATTTCCGGGAGAATCCGGATGCGGTGAAAACATGTGCCGACTTGTTGCAGATCGTCGATGTCAATTTTGCGGCGATGCGATTGCACGGTGCCGAGTCCAAAGAAATGCTACTCGCCAATCTTTCAGCGGTGTTCACCGAAGACGCGTTTCGAGTCTTTGAAGAACAACTCGTTGCGATCGCGGAAAAACGAACGGTGGTTGAAGCAGAATGCGTTGTTCAAACGATCGACGGAAATGAAGTTCCTGTCTATCTCAAATGGGCAGTTCTGCCTGGTGCGGAAGAGACGCTGGAGAGAGTACAGGTCGCCACGTGGGACATCACTGATCACCGACGGGTGCAGCAGCAACTGGTCGAAAGTGAAGAAAAGTTCCGCAGTCTCTATGAGCAATCTTCGGTAGCGATTCAGCTATACGATCTTCGGGGAAATCTGATTCGTGTGAATCAGAAAACCCTGGAACTGTTCGGTCTCGAGAACCTGGATTTTCTGAAGAACTTCAACTTTTGGGATGACCCCAAATTATCGCCTGAAGATGGCGCCGAATTGAAGAAGGGTAACGCGGTACAGATTTCAGCCGAGTTCGATTTTGATTCGGCGAAAGAGCAGTTGCAGTTTCCAACGAACCGCTCCGGGACGATTGACCTCGATATGCACGTGGTCCCGTTTCGAATCAAGGACGATACCATCGGCTACGTCGTCGAGGTACTCGAAACGACGGCGCAAAAAGAGGCCGAAAGAGAACTAATACGTTTGGCCGAGGAACGCCAACTCGCCCTGAATGAACTGAGCGAGAATCAGCGAATCCGAGAGCAGGCTGAGTACATCGCACGTGCGGGTAGTTGGGAACTGAACATTGCAACGCGAGATCTGAAATGGTCCGCCAGCATGTACGAAGTCTTCGGCGTGAGATTTCAGAAGCCCACCTTCGATCTGGTACGTTCATTAGTCCACCCGGATGATCTTCCGTGGTGGGAAGAGAACGTGGAGCACATGATACGCAAAGGTTCGGGGCCGTTCGAATACGAGTTTCGTATCGTTCGCCCTGACGGCGCGATTGCGTGGATTCATACCATGGTGGAAATCGTCTGCAATGACGTCGGAGGGCCGTTGAAGTTTGTCGGTATGGCTCAAGACATTACCGAACGCAAGAGCACGGAAGAAGAACTGCGTCGGATCGAATGGCTGCTTACAAAATCCGTGTCGGGAATTTTGCAGGAGCTTGATAAGCAACCTGCGTATGGTGACCTGACCGAGTTGAATGAGTGTCGTTTGATTGCCGACTCGGTCGGTCGAAAGTCCTTGCATGATATCGCCGTTGAGCTGATGTCGTTGCTAGGGACAAGTATCAGTGTGTATGAAAGCAATGGTGATTACGCATGCCGTTTGCTCTATTCAGAATGGTGCCGGTGTTTGGATCAAAGCTCTCGCAAACTGTGTGATACCAGCGACAATCGCGAGGCGCTTCGGTCAGGTAAGTGGATCCATCACGTGCAAAGTTGGGACCGCGCCGCGGCATCGGCAATCGAATGCGGACGACCGGTCAATCATGTTAGTAACTGCGGCAGCAGAGTCTATGCGGTGCCAATTCGGTCCGGGGACGACGTTGTAGGTGCAATCAGCGTCTGGGAACGTGTGCCGGAGTTTCACTCGGAATCTTTCAAGAAGATCGCCGATGAGTATCAGGTCGACGTGAAGGTGCTTCGTCAAGCCGCGTCGAGTTACAAACCTCGTCCCAAATACATTATTGAAATGGCGAAAGAGCATGTCGCGAGTTCCGCGCGATTGATTGGAGAGATTGTCGAACGGCGTCGGTCGGAGGCGAAGTACCGTGTGACGCAGCAACAATTGCTCGAGCAACAGAACGAAGCCAAGTTGCGTGTGGAAGCTGAACTCGAGAAAACGCGGGAAGAGCTCGTTCGCAAAACGCGATTGGCGGCGGTGGGACAGTTGTCGGGGAGTATCGCACACGAACTCAGGAATCCACTCGGTGCGCTGCGGACTGCCGCCTACTATCTGAAGAATTACGGATTGAATGACGATGGGAAGTCAACGCGATTCCTTGACGTGATCGATCGACAGACGGGCCGGGCGGATCAAATCATCAACAACCTTTTGGAAATGACCCGGGCGAAAGAACCTGTTACCGAACGAGTCGATTTGCGTGAAATTCTTGACGAGGCTATTTCAAGCACGGAAGGGGTATCGGGGGTAAAGGTCTCGATCGTCCTCGATCCGGATCCGTTCGTCTTTCACGTTGACGCTGGTCAATTTAGGCAAGTGATATCGAACCTGATTCGCAACGCGGTTCAAGCGATGGGCGGCAAAGGCGAGCTTTCGTTCAGCGCAACGTGTCGAGACTCCGTCAACGTGATTTGTGTCCGGGACAGTGGGCCCGGAATTCCGCAAAAATTGCGAGACAATCTGTTCGAACCGCTCGTCACGTCGAAGGTGACCGGAACCGGATTGGGGTTGTCCATCTGCCGACAGATTGTTCAGCGACATGGGGGGCAGATCGAAGTCGTGGAGAACGAAACGCCCGGTGCTTGCTTCCGCATTTCACTTCCGTACCGGGATGCGTGACCTCGAATGACAGGCAAACGTCTGATCAGAAACAACGGGGGTGATCAATGATTGACGCCGTCCAAAGTCCGGCTAGGCAGCGAGTTCTCCTCTTGGATGATGAGGAAGACCTGCGCGATACGATTGCAATGATCCTTGAGGCTGAAGAGTTCGAAGTCATTGCCTGCGGGACTGCCATGTCCGCGATCGAACAGCTCGAAGACGGTGTGATCGATGTCGCGGTGGTCGACCTCCGTTTGCCAGATTTAGAGGAATCAACGCTTCTCAAACGCCTCAGTGAATTTTCGGATACTGTGCCGCTGATCATTCATACCGGCTACAGTTCGTACGAGTCAGCCAAAGACGCCATCAACTGGGGCGCGTTTGCATATGTAGAAAAGGCGGGTGATCCTGGGGAACTGATTCGGCATGTGCATCGGGCTGTCCATCGCCAACTCGTCCAGAGAGCGCATAAACTCGAGGCAGCGGTCGCATCTCGCACGAGGGAATTGGAGAAGTCGAATGAGTCTCTGCGATTCATGCAGGCGGACCTATCTCGGGCGCAGCAGATCGCGAAGATAGGGAGTTTTTCTTGGAATGTCGCAACCGGTGAGGTGACATGGTCGGACCAAACCTACCGCATCTTCGGTGTTGATCCGAACGAATCGAAGCCGTCATTTGAGATGGCAAAGTCGCTTACCCATCCCGAGGATTTCGAGTATTGGTCCAGAACAGTCGCCAATGCGGTTGAGACCGGAAATTGGTTTGAGTGTGAGTACCGGGCGGTCAGAGGTGACGGATCGATCGTGTGGATACGCAACGAAGCGGAAGTCTACCGTAATGAGAAAGGTGAAACCGTCGGACTGTTTGGCACGGTGCAGGATATCACGGAACGCAAGGAGGCCGAAGAAAGATTGAAATCTAGCGTGAAGCGTTTTCGAGCACTCTTTGAGCAGGCCGGAGACTACTGCATGATCCTCGATCCCAATACCGAAGACGGCATTCCAATCATTGTTGATGCGAGTCGTTCTGCCTACATCCTGCATGGCTATTCACGAGACGAATTCATTGGAAGGCCCGTGGCGGATGTCGATGATGAGAATGGACGTCGGCTCGTGAAGACACGAACAAAACAAATCATGACGGGCAAACCGTTTTACGTTGAGAATATGCATGTTCGAAAAGACGGTTCGAGTTTCCCAGTGGCAGTTCATGCAAACCGGATTGACATTGAAGGTGAGGGATCGCTGATCTTTACGACGGAGTACGACATCACGGAAAAAAGATCCCTCGAACAGAAACTCAGGCATAGTCAGAAAATGGACGCCATCGGGCAACTCGCCGCTGGCGTCGCTCATGAGTTCAACAACCTCTTGTGTGGCATTCTCTGCAACGTCGACTTTTTGCTCAGTGATGATTTTGGTGCGTTGCCGCCCGGCCTTCGCGATGCTCTCGAGGATGTGCAAAGGAGCGGTCGACGAGGTGCGAGTTTAACGAAACAGTTGTTGACGTTTTCTCGTCAAA
>NZ_ANOH01000106.1 GCF_000346505.1 Aporhodopirellula sallentina SM41 | reverse complement strand
CGAAAGACGATCGTTGTGGACCTGACGCATCAGGTCCCGGTTGCTCGCTGCGATCACGCGGGCATCGGTGTGATGCGTGGTGGTGTCACCGACGCGTTCAAATTCCTTCTCCTGCAACACGCGGAGCAGCTTGACCTGCAGGGTCATTGTGGTGGAGTTGATTTCATCGAGAAAGATGGAACCGCCGTCGGCTGCTTCGAATCGACCGGCCCGGTTCGCGATCGCACCGGTGAACGAACCGCGAACGTGTCCAAACAGTTCGCTTTCGAGCAGGCTTTCGCTCAGCGCGCCACAGTTGACTTTGACGAACGGGCCACCGCTGCGATGACTCAGTTGATGAATTGCCGACGCCACCAGTTCTTTCCCGGTTCCGGTTTCACCGAGGATCAGCACAGACGCATTGCTGACGGCGACCTTGCGGGTCACACGGTCGACTTCGCGCATGGCGGGGGACCCACCGATCACTCCCGGCAACAGTTGGTTGCGGAGACTCACTTCAAACTGGCTTGACTGGTAGGATGAACTGTCACCCGGCTTCCCAACCTGATGAGGACGAATTGACTGCCGCGACAAATTATCACGAACTGACGTCGTGGGCTATGCGGTCCCACGCGGAACGTTGCCGAATCGTCGGTAAAGCTCGAAAGGAAATGGCACGTTGTGCGGATCTTTTAGTATCTGCGGCACGCAGTGATCAACGAAGAGAGGAAATTGAAACCGTCGCATCGGAGCTGATCCCCTTGTGCGACGCTTTAGGGTGGATCGCCCGCCACGGGGCTCGCGTGCTGGCCGATCGACGTGTGGGATTGTCGGGCCGGCCGGTTTGGATGTGGGGTGTCCGCAGCGTGGTTCAGCGAGTCCCTCGCGGTCGTGTATTGATTCTCGGGACGTGGAATTACCCAATCTTTTTGACGGGCGTCCAGGCCGCACAGGCACTCGCGGCGGGAAATTGCGTGTCGATCAAGCCCGCTGAGGGTAGCGAATCGGTGACCGAACTCATGGTGGATGCGTTTTTCGCCGCAGGAGTGCCCCGCGAAGTCATCTCCGTGCTCGATAGTTCCACCGAGGCGGCGGTTTCGGCGATCGACCAAGGAGTCAACCTGATCGTGCTGACCGGAGCCGCTCGGACAGGCCGCAAAGTCCTCCGGCAAGCCGCCGAGTCGCTCACGCCGACAATCATGGAACTTTCCGGATGCGACGCCGTCGTGGTGCTGCCCGGTGCCGATCAAGAACGGGTCGTATCGGCGATCAAGTTCGGATTGATGTTCAACAGCGGTGCGACCTGCATCGGGCCCCGCCGCGCTGTGTTTTGGCAGTCCCTGTCGCCTCTGAGTTCACAATCTAGTTCTGAGCAGAAGCCGGAATGGGCTGCTCGCCTGATCGATAGCCTTAGGGCGGCTCGGCCGGTCATCGTTCATCCTTCGGCACGTTCGACCGTGGCTGATCAAATTGCGTCCGCTCTCCACAGCGGCGCGGTCGACGAAATCGGAAAGTTTGATGAAGCCAAACTGCGCGACACCGGGGAGATGGCTCCGGTTGTGCTTTCTCAAGTCCCGCCTTCGCATCCGGTTTTACAATCCGACGTCTTTGCCCCGGTGATTTCGTTGGTCCCGGTTGCGGAGGAAGAGGCAGTCGTGGAAATCGTCAACGATTGCCCTTACCGGCTCGCCGCCTCGGTGTTTGGTTCCACCGAGCACGCCCAACGGTTGGCATCGCGATTGCATGTTGGTTCGGTCACGGTGAATGACATGGTGGCCCCAACGGCCGACCCGAGATTGCCGTTTGGTGGGCAGGGGGAGAGCGGATTCGGGGTGACGCGCGGTCCGGAAGGTTTGCTCGCGATGACGAACATACGAACGATCTCGACGCGTCGCGGTCGGGTCGCGCCGCACTTGTCAGAGCCTAACGATTCGGATGCGGAATTGTTGACCGGCGTCCTACAACTCAACCATGGCCGCGGGTTTCGCGATCGAATTGAAGCGCTCCGTCGCCTGACCACTGCCGCACGCCGACGCCGTTGATTAAAACCATTCAGTGCCCCGCCACGTCTCCCCTTCGATACAATTGCCCACCATGATTGCTTCTTCGTCCCCGTCATCGAGTCGCACGAGTGTTCCACAAAACGTGATGGTCGTCGGTGGTGGGCTCGCCGGTTTGTCGTCTGCGTGCGTGTTGGCCGCACGTGGACACCAAGTAACTTTGTGTGACAAAAACGATTGGCTCGGCGGGAAAGCGGCCGTGCACCAAACCGAAGGCTATCGGTTTGACATGGGGCCGACCATTTTGACACTGCCGAGTGTCCTCCGCCGCGTCTTCGCGGAAGCCGATCGCGACATGAACGACTACCTCGAAATCGTGCCGCTCGACCCGCAGTGGCGATGTTTCTTCGAGGGATCCAAGGAAGCCGGGACCAGCGAAAACTCGGTGCTCGATTTGGTCGCCGATGTGGATGCGATGAAGCGACACCTGCGGGACTTTACCGGTGGCGATTCGGCAGGTGCTGGGTATGAGAAGTTCTTGCGGGTCAGCGAACAACTGCACGGGGTTTCGGACCGTTTCTTCTTCTGGCGTTCGATCGGCGGGCTCGCCGACACGATGGAAGTCGGCGGGGCGTTCTCGGCTGCCGTGCTCAAAGACGTGATGTCGCTGCGAATGGGACGCAGCGTCGCGTCGGTGGTCCGGTCACACGTGCCCGAACACCGCGTTTCGCAAATGATGGATCACTTCACGCAGTACGTCGGATCGTCACCGTATGCGTCCCCGGCGGTGCTCTGCGGGATCGCTCACATGCAAACCGAAGAGGGCATCTGGTACCCGATCGGAGGCACCCGCGCCGTACCGGAAGCCTTGATCAAACTCGGAACAGAATTGGGAGTCGATTTCCGCCCCGGGACGGACGTACTGCGAATCAATACGGACGCTACGGGAGTCACGGGCGTTACAACGGCGGGCGGCGAGTCGATTCCGTGTGACGCCGTGGTCAGCAATTGTGACTCAGTTCGAACGTATCGCGAACTGTTGGACGGGACCCCAGAATCGAAAGCGTTCGAAAAGAAGAACCAACACGTTCCGGCGTGCAGCGGTGTGGTCTTGTATCTGGGGTTGAACCGGAAATACGAGCAATTACTGCATCACAATTTCATCTTTTCGAAGGACCCCGAAGCCGAGTTCGATGCGATCTACAACCGGGGCGAACCCGCCCCCGACCCAACCGCATACGTGTGTGCCCCCGCGGTATCGGAACCAGCCGTTGCGCCGGAGGGTGGTGAGGCGTTGTACATTCTCGTCCACACACCGTACCTGCGTCCGCATCACGATTGGAAGAAGATGTTGCCGGAGTACCGCGAGGTGATTCTCGACAAACTCGAACGGACGGCGGGAATGGAAGGCCTTCGCGACGCGATCGTGACGGAGGATTCATTGACGCCGGAGGGAATCCACAACCGATACCGGGTTCTCAACGGTGCGATCTACGGTCTGGCCAGCCACGGGAAATTTACCGGTGCGTTCAAACCGGGGAACCGCCGCAAAGACATTCGTGGTCTCTATCTCGCCGGCGGTGCCGCTCATCCGGGACCGGGTATGCCGATGGTTTTGATGAGCGGTTGGATTGCCGCCGACTCACTCGACGACGATGCCCGTGAGGGGCGTCTTTCCGCTGCCGCAGGATCGCGTGCGTGAATGCGGGAACCCATTCAACCGCATCGCGTCGTGATTCACGAACCCAACGCGACGTCATCGCCCCGCCGGCCAAGTGGTTTCAAAACGGCTTCCATCGCTTTTTGGATACCTACCTGAAACGGCATTTTCACGCGATCGCTTACGAAAATACGCCGCTCCCGACGGAAATCTCCGGCAATCCCGATTTGCCCGTTATCGTTTATTGCAATCATCCGTCGTGGTGGGACCCGTTGCTCGCGCATTTCATCAATCAACGTCTTTTTCATCCGCGGCAACTGTACGCCCCGATCGACGCGGAGGCTCTGCAAAAATACAAAGTGTTCGAGAAGCTGGGCTTTTTCGGTGTCGAATTGCACTCCGCATCAGGCGCCGCGGCGTTTCTGCAAACAACCGCAGAACTCTTTCGCCGTCCGGCAACGGCCCTGTGGCTGACTCCGGAAGGACGGTTTGCAGACCCGCGAGATCACGACGCCGAGTTGATGCCCGGTCTCGCTCATCTTTGCGCGAAAGCCAAAGAGGCGTTGGTCGTCCCGATGTCGCTCGAATACGTCTTCTGGGAAGAGCGACTGCCCGAATGTCTGATTCGGTTTGGCGAAGCCGTTTCGTTGGCGGAATTTCCTGACCGCAGCAAATCGCAATGGGGCGAAGATTTGACGCGGCGTCTTCGCGAAAACCAAACGCATCTCGCCGCGAGAGTCATCGCCCGATCTTCCGAACCGTTTCATAATCTTCTGCGAGGAAAGCAGGGCGTCTCAGGAGTCTACGATTGGTCGCGACGCGTGAAATCGTGGCTCACCCTTCGGCGGTTCGATGCATCCCACGGGCACCAATTCGAAGAGGGCCACAATGACTGATTGGTTGTCCCTTTTGATGCTGTTGGTGTTTCCGGCGATGTCCTTTGTGCTCGCGTTGGTCGCGTCGATGATGTTCGCCAACAACCTGCCGTTGTTCACGCGGTGGCGTGGCGGTCAACTCAATCCCGACGACGAACAACCGTCGGTCTCGGTCCTCATTCCTGCACGAAATGAGGAGGCCGGGATTCGCCAATCGGTTGAGTCGATTTTGGAGAACACCGGTGCGGATCTCGAGGTGGTCGTTCTCGATGACGACTCCGAAGACGATACGGCGCAAATTGTTCGCGAATTGAGTGAGGCGGACCCGCGAGTTCGGCTGATCCTGGGTTGCGGGCTGCCGGAAGGATGGAACGGCAAACAACACGCGTGTTATCAACTCGCCGAAGCGGCGAAGCATGATCTGTTGCTGTTTCTTGATGCCGACGTGCGGCTGCGCCCGACGGCTCTTCAGCAACTCGCCCGAAGAAAGGCTCAATCGACCAAAGCAGTGCGTGATGGTTCGATCCGCATGGAACTTCTCCGAGGGTTTGACGAAGGAAAGTCCGGTTCCGGCTACGTCGGTGAGTCGCTCGGGTTGCTTAGCGCGTTCCCACATCAGGAAACCGGCACGCTGCTCGAAAAACTGCTGATTCCGATGATGCACTACATCTTGCTTTGCTATCTACCGTTCCAGCGGATGCGATCGAGTGCGAGCCCCGCGTTTGCATCCGGGTGCGGCCAACTGTTTTTCACCGACCGGGAATCGTACCGGCGGTGCGGAACACACGAAGCCATCCGGTCCTCTCGCCACGACGGCATCAAATTGCCAAACGCATATCGTCAGCACGGAATGATGACCGACTGTGTGGACGGTACCGATGTGGCGTCCTGTCGGATGTACACTAGCGCCGGTGAGGTCGTCCGGGGACTCCTCAAGAATGCGACCGAGGGTATCGCGAACGTTCGCTTGTTGGTGCCGTTCACGGTCTTGCTCGGCGGCGCAAACGTGTTGCCTTACGTGGTGATCGTCTACGCGGTGACGATCGGCCACCAATCCGCGTCGGCCCGATCGGTGAACGTTGCGTTAATTCTCAGCGTCGCGGCGATCGTACTGAGCCACATGCCGCGGTGGGTTGCGGCGAAACGGTTCCGCCAAAGCATCGTCGGGGCGGCATTACACCCAGTCTCGATCGTCGTCTTCCTGGTGTTGCAGTGGGCGGCATTTTTTTAATCATCTTACCGGCAAACAAATTGCATGGCGTGGACGTAGCACCTGATCGGCAACACTCTCCGTAAAGGAGGCCGTGCAGTTTTACTTTCCCCTCCCTTTGAGAGGGTGATGATAGACGCTTGGCAATGCAGCACTTAAAAACTGCACGACCTCTAAGATGGGAGGTGGTTGTCTATGCATTTTCGCCTCTCCGCCCGTGTTCCTTCCGCAAAGCTCTATCCTATGTCCGTGGTTGCAAATTCGTCGATTTTGAATGGCGTCCGTAAAAGCTTCGCGTGTGCTGCCGCACTTTCGGTATTGACCACCGCGATTGTCTTGCCGGGTTGCGGATCCGATTCGGGAGAAACAGCGTCCGTTGCCGAAGTGCAAAGCGATCTGTTGCTGGCCGACAAACCGGAATCGGCGATTTCGTTGACGGAAGTCGCTGAAGCCTTCGCACCGTCGGAGGATTCCGAAGAGGTCAGTGTTGCTTCCCAGGAAGTCACCCTGACCGGTCGCATCGACGCCGGCGACTTTCAAGCGTTTCAAGACGATCAAGCGACATTCATGTTGAGCGAGCTGCCCGCCGATGGGCACGGCGCCGATGATCCCGATCACGAGGACAATTGCCCGTTCTGTAAACGCCGTGCGGCGAACGCTCCCAAAGCGATCGTGAACATGGTCGATGAGGCGGGAGCGATCTTGCCCACCGATGCTCGCAAACTGCTCGGCGTTTCCGAAGGCGACCGAATCGTCGCCGTCGGAATGGCGACTTTCGATGACACGGTCAACACGATCACGTTGCAATGTCGTGGTGTCTACGTCGACAAATAGCCCACCGTTTGCCATCGCTCCATCGACGCAAATCAGCAGAAAAAGAACGCTTCTTCAGCAAATGCCGTGACTCCACGACGGCTATAATGTCGTGCTCAATTGTTTTTTGATTCGCGGCAATGAGCACCTACGCCGAGGTCTTGGTTCTACCGAACTTCGGCGAGTGCGAGCCATCTCAAAGGAGCGTAGGCGGTGGGATTTCAGTATCGTGGTGTGTTTGCGGCAGCAGCCTTCTTCTTGGCGAACTGGGGCGTTGTTCCGTATGCTCTCGCGGCATCGGACTCTGTGACCGCGGAACCCGATCCGCGTCCCAATATCCTGTGGATCACGATCGAAGATTGGTCGCCCGATCTATCGTGCTATGGGACTCCCGGGATTCACACCCCAACGTCGACCAACTCGCCGCAG
>NZ_ANOH01000105.1 GCF_000346505.1 Aporhodopirellula sallentina SM41 | reverse complement strand
TCATCTTCAACCCGTTCCCTTTCTTGAGCTTGTCGCGAATGTGGTTGGAATTGAGCAGGTGCAGCGACTGCCCCGCGGTCAAATCATTGTTGCGTTCGCTATGCATCCCTGTATCTCGCGGAGGTCGACCGAAGATCTCGAGAAAACTGCTCGTGATGCTTCCATCCGGAATCGCGATCGCCCGTTGCCGACGCGGCAGGAACGTGAACGGCTCGGGGATGATGCTCATGTACGTTTCAGTCGTTTGCGTGATCTGACAGATCGCGTCGATCAGAACTTCCGCGTCATGACGCCGTGGCACAAAAGAGCAAAGTACGCAGCGGCATGCGGATCGCCGGCTTGATCCACACATGACAACTGGTAGGTGCTCGAGTTCAGAATCAGACGCAACAACTGCTTCATGTCGTAGCCACTGCTAACCAATTCTTTCGCGAGAACACTGAGCAATTCGCGATTGGTCGCCGGATTATCTGCCCGAACATCATCGGGAGGATCAACGATCCCACGCCCGAACAACCAAAACCAAACACGGTTGACATAGGCTCGAGCAAACCACGGGTTGTCTTCCTGTATCAACCAGTCCGCGAACGCGAAGCGAGGGTCCACACCGCCGGGGATTTTTTCTACGCGTCCGTTAGGGAACACACCGACCACCGCCGCGTTCGCGTTGTCGCTTTGCCGACGATCGTAGTAGACGATTTCTTCTTTCCATTCGCCTGTCGGTTTGAAACCCACGTGTGTGAAAAACTGGCTCATGCCGGACAGTTTCTCGGCGGGCCACTTGTCCGCTCGTGTGGCCATGAACGTCAAAGCGACGGTCTTTGCGATCGCCTCGGGCTCCTTGCTCTGCATCGCCCGATAGAAATTAACCTGTGGAGTTCGGAAGTTGCTTCCCGATGCGGTCAACATCTCCTTCGCAAATTGATCGTATGGCAGGTTGTCACGAATCGCGGTTCGAATCCAACGGTGATAAGCCTGCGCGGCGTTGGGCCAAAGGTTGATCGGGAATTCCGCCTTCACCCTCAAGATGTCACACCATTTCATCGCCCAGTAGTCTGCGTACTCCTCCTTTTCGAGAAGCTTATCGATCAGTTTGCGACGTTTTCGCTCATCGGTGTCTCTCAAAAAAGCCTTCGCCTCATGAGCCCGGGGCAATGTCCCTGTCACATCGATATACACGCGTCGCAGAAAAACTTCGTCGGAACACAGACCGGCCGGTTCGATGCCTAGCTTGAACAGTTTCGCAAAGACGGCATCATCGACACTGTTGTGTCCATGCAGCGGCAACGCACTTTCGTAAACCGAAACGAGACGTTCCTGATGTGTTTCGTCCGCTTGCGGGGCGGTAAAACCGGTCGCGGTAACGGCGGGCATCGTGGCAGTCGAACCGGAATCAACGCCCGAAAGATCCACGACGGTCAAACCGCTCTCACGCACACCGCGAACACGAGGTGTCTCGCGCGGATTGGTCCTCGCTCGATCCTCGTTGGGTCTCGCCGATTCACGATCGATGGCTCGCGATTTCTTTACCGACCAAGATTGCCGAGGCGATCGCGACGCTTCGACCGCAACGTTTGCTTCGACACGCTGACTCGTTTCAACCCTGGCCTGCGCAATCGCCCAGACCACCGCCCCAGCCAACAACGGCGGAACAGTAAAAAACATCAACAGACGAACAATCATCTGATGTTGATGTTTGCGTTGGCGAACCCGTTGGGTTCGTGACGGGACCATGAGTTGGGTTCCTTAAGAATGAACCGTCAAAATTAAACTGTTGTGAACGCCACGCCCTCAATTTCAACGAGCAAGTCAGGACGACAGACATCGGCGTTCGCATAGATCGTGGGCAGGCTACCAAAACGGGCTTCACAAATATCGCGGCATTTTTCGTAGTCTTCGACGTGTTTGATATAAACACGCACCTTGGCTAAATCTTGTAACGTTGCTCCACATCCCTTGAACCCATGCGCGGCGAGGTTTTCTTCCGCGATCAATCGTTCCATGTTGTCGATCGTTTGATGAGTCTGCTTTTCAATGTCGCCGATATGAACCGTTTCGGAATCGAGGATGCTCGCCGTACCGGATATCCATATCGTGGCGTACTCATCAGTGATGACCGCCATCGCACGTGAAAACTTGGGACTCTTGATAGAGAACTTCTTTTCATAGTCGAACGCAGACGTTTGCCCTGGATTCTCCAATGCCACCCAACGGACATCATCACGCGGAGTCTGCAGCACCATTGCGCTGAGGACGAGCGAAGTTCCGTTGGTTCCGATCCCGGTACTCGCAGGGTAGACGATCGATTGTTGACTCGTTCGCATCGCACCACGTGCGCTTAACGAATCGAAATAGTCGGTGCGTGCTCGGTTGAGTTCCCGATACCGTTCGATCCCACCTTCTTCTTCGGTGATCCCTCCTTGGTACAACCAAACCCGCGGCACCTCTGACAATGTCGCGCCGACGCGGTCGAGGCGTTGATGCAGTTGAGCCAGACAGGATTCGGATTGCTCGTATGCCGCCGCTGCACTGATGGAAGGCGAAATCCCAGAGAGATAAACCCATTTCATCGACGCATAGTCGACCGACACCACATCGCGTTCGAGGTATGAAATCTCGACCTGATCTCCGCCGATCGCCCACGCCTCAATCGCCAACGCCTGCCCTCCACAGGGAGGCTGCACGATGTAATTCGAGGCAGGAGTCTCCTCGCCAAAATAGGCCTCAAACAGCCCACGAAACGCAGGAATGTCTTCGGCGGATCGCACAAAAACGGTTTGCTGGACCATTTTCATCGACACCGATTGTTGGCTCAAAATCACCCGAATCGTGGAGATCGCCTCCCAAGCCTGATCGATCGCTGCACCTTGGTTTTGAGGCGTGATCATGAGGGCGATCCGGTGCACGCCTCCGATGTCGACGATGCTGTGCTGTTGTTCGCTGAGCAAGCACGGCGGCATGCGATTGCTGTCATTGTCTGCGGCAGTGAGCCGAGACGCACAGGCCGCCTGATCGACGCAGCTCGCTGCCCCGT
The DNA here is from genome assembly GCF_000346505.1 of Aporhodopirellula sallentina SM41. GTDB lineage: Bacteria > Planctomycetota > Planctomycetia > Pirellulales > Pirellulaceae > Rhodopirellula > Rhodopirellula sallentina. The sequence continues at coordinate 29,234 of NZ_ANOH01000105.1, read as the reverse complement.
CGAGCATCGACTTGTCAGGAGCCATGCGGTAACAAACCGACGTCGAGTCTTCGAGATCGCGGTTGCTATCAACCCGCGTACCACCGGGCTCGCACGCATCCAGGACCGCACGTGGCATACTGTTATGTCGGTCACACTCTTTCATCATCATCGCTCCTGAACACTGTCCGCCGTCATATTTCGCCTAAGACGTTTCATGCGTTGATCGATGTCGTTTCAATCGCGTGTACCGCATCGCCGCGCTCGGCATCCTATGAGTCTAGTCCTGGCATCGTCTGCACAGCAAACGAAACAACCTCTGATTCGAGCGTTTTCGATGCGTCGAATCGTCACGCCCATCGCGATAGAATGAATATTGCGTCGTTTCGTCGCATTGGCGAAACGGCACATATTTAGTGCGATATCGCTCGCGAGTCGCTAGGATTCAGTTCAGCACTTTGGTACTCGACCTTCGAGTTCAACAACCAGCCAAACAGGAACCTGACCGATGCCTATCCCCACCCCTGATTCCATCCGCAACCTATGCCTATGTGGTCAAACCGGCTCCGGAAAGACCACGCTCGTCGAACGTCTCTTGTTCGAATCCGGCGAGATCAGCCGACAGGGCAACGTGCAAGACGGGAACACCGTCAGTGACTTTGCCGAAGAAGAACAACGTCACCGACACTCGTTGCAACCGAGCATCGTGCACTTCGACCACGAAGGACACCACGTCAACGTCATCGACACACCAGGCATGTCCGACTTCATTGGTCACGCAATCGCATGTTTCCCCGCGGTGGAATCGGTTGTCGTCATGGTGGACGCTTCCCGAGGTATCGAGAGCGAGACGCGTCGGTTGATGCGTGTTGCCGCCGAACGCAAACTGCCGCGAATGTTTCTGATTAACAAGATCGATACGCCCGAGGTGGACCTTGAGAAACTCGTTGACGATATCAAAACAACGTTCGGTGACATCTGCCTGCCGATCAACATGCCCACACCAGGCTGTGATGACGTGATCGATGTCTTCGAGACCGATGCCCACGACACGACCGCGTTTAGTTCCGCAGAAAAGGCACACACACAAATTGTGGAGCAGGTCGTTGAGGTCGACGATCAACTCACCGAAAATTATCTCGAAGCGGGTGCGGAGAAACTCGACGCGGAACAAATCCACGCCGCTTTTGAAAAGGCACTGCGAGAAGGCCACTTGGTACCAATCGTCTTTGCCTCGGCCACCAACGGTACCGGCATCAAACACTTACTCCACGTGACCGCGTCGCTGCTGCCGAGTCCGCTCGAGGGGAACCCACGTCCTTTTGTGCGTGGAGACGAACCGTTGCCCACCGAGTTCGATCCAGACAAGCCAACCATTGCACATATCTTTCGCGTCGCAACCGATCCCCACATCGGCAAACTCGGAATCTTTCGGGTCCACCAGGGATGCGTCCGCTCACGTAGCGAGTTGTACATCGACGATCTTCGCAAACCGTTGAGAATCGGACACGTCATGCGTCTTCAAGGAAAGGACCATAAGGAAACCGATGTGATCGGCCCGGGCGAGATCGGTGCCGTTTCCAAAATCGACGACGTTCATTTCGATGGCGTGCTGCACGATGAAGCGACCACCGAAAACCCGCCACACCTGGTACCGCTCGCACTACCAAAACCGATGTACGGACTGGCCATCGAACTCAAACGGCACGCTGACGAAACCAAATTCTCCGCGGCCGTGCAAAAACTCCAGTCCGAAGACCCGTGTTTTCGTGTGGAGCGCATCGCCGCCACCAATGAAACCGTGATGCGAGGTCTTGGTGACCTACACCTGCGTGTCATTCTCGAAAAACTTCAGTCGCAGTACGGCATTGAACTCGAAACGGCCCCTCCCAAGATCGCCTACAAAGAAACGATCACCGCCCCCGCGGAAGCACACTACCGCCATAAAAAGCAAACAGGCGGCTCGGGGCAATTCGGCGAAGTTTACCTCCGGATCGCACCGCTGCCACAGGACCATCCAACCGGATTCGAATTCGAAAACAAAACCGTCGGCGGATCGATCCCCAGGCAATTCATGCCCGCGATTGAAAAAGGAGTTCGGCAAGTCCTCGAGGAAGGGGCCATTGCGGGGTATCCCATGTCCGGCGTTCGTGTCGAAGTCTTCGACGGAAAACATCATGAAGTCGACAGCAAAGAAATCGCGTTCATTACCGCAGGCCGAAAAGCGTTCATCGAAGCAGTCAAAAAATCGCGCCCGGTACTGCTCGAACCGTTCGTCGATATCGAAGTTAGTATTCCCTCGCAATACATGGGTGACATCACCGGCGACCTCTCGGTCAAACGTGGACGTGTAAGCGACACGCAGATGTTGAGCGACACCTGCGTGATTCGAGCCACCGCTCCGCTGAGTGAATTGCAGAACTACGCCACCGATCTGAAGAGCATTACGGCCGGCTCGGGTGCATTCACGCTGAGTTATTCACACGACGAACAGGCACCACCGGCTGTCCAACAAGAGATCATCGCCTCTTATCAGCCCGAGGAAATGGCAGTTTGAGGATCGCTCTCGGGAAACCTCATGCCTCGCATGTAGATCCGACGCACAACCGCAGTGACCAGCGAGTACACGGAAAGAACGTTCCGATCTTTCGTCCGGCGTACTCGCAACGCCCCGCGTATTAGCTACGTCCGGTGTGTTCACAACCGGTGCAGAGCGTTGGCAACCGGTGCGAGGCTGGTCTTTTCTATGGGTCGCCTACAGGAACCTCCGCAGACTCTGCCTCGACACTCTCTTCGCGAGAACGACTGACCTCATTGCGAGAACGACTGACCTCTTCGCGAAAACGACTAACGTTGAACGGTCGGTTCACGATGTATGTCTCGTTCTTCTGCTCATCCTTGTCGATGGCAAGAACAATGACCAGATGAGATTGCCGCGAATTGCGGCGACGGTTATTGGCTTCCACACTCGGAACGATCCGCGCCCGGTACTCTTCAGGAAGGCTTTCCAACTGCTCCTCGCTGAAATTTGCGATCATCAACAAGTGACGATGCTTTTCGAGCATCTGCTTGACTCGCTTCATTTCAATCTGCGAGTCGAGTATGAAAAGCGTGTGCAGATAGCGAGCATGCAGGATCGCCTCGGCCAATTCATCGGTGACTTCAAATCCCGATATATCGAGGACTTCCAATCCACCATGACGCACAAATCGATTGAGCAGCCGATAGGGGATCGTTGTCCCTTTGACCGACAGTTCAGACAACTGGCTGAACGTGGTGATCTTTTCCCAAGCCAGATCACTCAATGCCACCCGGTCCAAACTAAGAGACCGAAGGCTCGTTAACGTTGCCAACCAATCCACCGTTTCCTCGGAGATGGCGGTATCGTCGAAGCACACACGGCGAAGACGTTTGAGATCCCGCCATGAACTCGTGACCTCGTCATCGACGAGGCTGCCGGGGACCTCCAGCGCCGTCAACGACTTTAACTTCCCGAGTTGACTGAGTGCATCGCGAGACAGAGACGCGTACGCCAGAATCAGTTGATCCAATTCGGAACACTTCAACAGCATCTCAACCACGCGGTCATCGAGATGACGGCCTCCCGCGGCAAACCGCAGCAGTCCGTCCACCCGTTCAAACGTTGCTTCCTCGGGCCACGGACACTCCACCGTCAATTCCATCAAGTTGGGCAATCTTGAAATGTGCAGGTCTTCCAAACCGTCCTGCACGACAAGGCTACCGGCATAGCGAGGTAGATTGTCCAGCTCGATTGACTTCAGATTTTGAAAGGGCAGCGTGACGACATTCTTAATCCTCACATGATTACTCAGGCGAAGCTCGTCCAGTCCCGACAGATCCGCAGTCAGGACGGAAAGTTTGGGTAGCGACAAAAACTGCCGCATCTGTTCAGAGCTGATCTCGCATTGATGCAGATTCAACTGTTCGAGTGACTGCAGTTTGGTGAGCGGGCCGAGTTGCTCCGTCGTTAGTCCCGCGTTGGTCAACGTCAAAACCTCGAGCGATTGCATTTGCGAAATCTTCTCGAGCTCATCCTCACCCAACAAAATCCGGTCCATCGTCAACGACGTCACCCCGGGCAGCTTGCTGATCTCGTCGACCCATTTGACCGCGTTCTCATAGTGAGGTGGCACGCTCTCTTGAAGGTACATCGGAGAGAACATTGATTGTCCAATCACGACGTCGCGAAGGCGATCGACTCCAGAGAGACGGAGGTGTTTCAAGTCGGTGACACTGCATTCAACCCGCGTCAACTTTGGCACCTCCGCCATATCGATCGTTTCCCACCGAGGCAGAAAGACGTTCGTTGCGTCGTGCGGGCTTCCAATCGGTAGATCGAGCGACTCGAACAGATTCTCCAACGAAGGAAGTCCCTTCGCATAAAGTGCGTATAGCTGAGGAGTAGGCAGAAACAACGAATGCAAACGGGGACAGGCCCGCAAGCGGAGCTCGATCACGTCATCCGATCTCCGTCGGGTGCGTTCCAAACTCAATTCTTCCAACGCCGTCCAGTTGGTTAGTTCCAATCGAGCCCTGTTCTCACCCCGAGGCATGGGCAGCCTCAGATAGCGAACGCTCGGCGCCCAACCGTTCTGCTTGAAGTCTTCGAAGTTGAGTGCTGAACGTGAAAAATCGACGCTCTCTAAATTTGAAAGCCGGTTCAGACTCTCCAAATCTTCGCGTTCGATGCGGCAACGTCGCAGGGTTAGATCACGCAGTTGATCGTGATCGGAAAGCAACGTGATTGCCTCGCGGCTCATCGAACATCCTTCCAGCACGATCTCGGTGAGTTCCCTCGCGCGGTGCAAGTTAGCAAAATCCTCGCCCTCCAACTTCGTCGAGATCACTCGCACGCCTCGGACTGTGGAAAGATTCAACAGTTCGCTCAACATCTCGGTCGTGGGCTGACGAACCTCGACGTCTTTGATGCGCAAGAAGGCTCGAAAGAAAGGTTTGGGGATACGGGACGCGAGCCACCGCGGTATTTCGGCGTTGAGCTCACAATGGCCGTATTCTGACGCCCGCATCGCGATGCGTTTGTGCTGCGCGGCGGTCAGCATCGAGAGAAGATACAGCCCAACGGGGATGAACAATGCCAACCCCGCCGTCGTTGCATCGAAACGCAGTCGCGCCTTCTTGGGATTCGACGACGCCGAAACCTGGTGGTAGCGTCGCCAGGTGTAAAAACAAGTCAGAGCGATTACCCCAAGACCGATCGCGATGTTCCCAACGAGGTTGCCCATCGACTCATACAACAACGTCGGCTCATCATCTGACGTTCGAGCCTGGATGCGAACGCGATAGTTCAGCGGCCATCCGGCGCGCTCCACCTCGTCGATCGCGCCGAGCATCCCCGTCAGTCCGCTGTCACTCAACCGGCCTTCGCGCACTGAGAGAACCTGCACGTGCTCGCACGGCAGGTTCAAAAACACCAAGACAATGGCCGCCAATCCCGAAAAGAGGATGCAGTTTACGATCAGTCGTCGACGCGTCAGTTGATCCATCACCACGTTTACCAAACACCTATGGTCTGCAGTTGTGACGCCGCCGTCCCTGCCCAGTCCCGGTTGGCAGCCGGCGATGCGGGACTCGGGTGCAGTATCCGAGCAATCGCCGGGGCCGTTTCACTCTCGTCCGCAACTCGCTTGAGACAATTCTCGGCGAAGGCACCGACGCCGATGAGATACTTCCACGGCAACAGTTCGATGACTTCCCGCAAATGTCGATCGCAGTGCTCCTGCAGTGCCGATCGTTCCTCGGCAGGCAGTTTATCGGGCGTTCGATTTCGTCCACTCGCTTCCATAAAAACCAACGGGCAGTAGTTCACGACAAAGTGTTTTCTAAAAAACGCTTTCGGCTTTTGATAACGTTCTTGCATCAAACCCCACAAACGTCGACCGCTGACTTCGCTACGTTGACAATTCAAGCCTTCGATGGGGCGTTTAGGGTGTTCCGCCTCGACGCTGCCGACCTCGCCCTCGATCCCCATCCAATCGCGCACCGCTGCGATTTCGCCAAACGGCACTCCCGTCTGAGCCATTCCCCACGGCCCCGGGTTCATCCCCAACAACAACACGTCCGCCTTGGCCGACAACTGTTCAATGTATTGCCGGTGCAAATCCCACGCGTAATCCAACGGGTTGTAGACGTGCGTGATCGGTTCATCGAACGTCAGTTGGTTGACCCCTTTTTGCAGCCGCTGCGCGGAATCGCAAAGCTGTTCGTGCAACTGGCGATCGCGTGCGGAGGTGGTTTGCCGGCTCATACTTGGTGTTCTTCCGATTGTTCATTCATTGGTGGCAATGGATCGGGGGTCACGTCGGCGGGTGAATCACTCGGAATGGGAGTGTGACTGACCGCCGTTTGTTGTTCGAGAATCATGATTTTTTGCCATATCTTACGCGACAACCCTGTACTGAGTTGTTCAACGTCGCTGACCGAGGCCACGGACTCGGTATCGTCAAAGTCACGGACATAGAGTGCCGCGATCTTTCCCGTTAACGACAACATTTCGCTGCAATAATCGAGATAGCGGTTCAATTCCAACGGTGTCATTTGTTGACGCGGTGAATTGGTGGTGCTTTCCCAGTTCTTCAGTATTCGCTCGGGATCTTTTGTTAACTGATGCATATCAATGATGTGGCATATCGACCGCAACTCGTGAATCGCGGTCAACGCACGGCGTCGCTTGATACGTGTTTCAAAAGAAACCAAAAAGTAAATCGCCGCCGCGAACAGCAACAACACGTTCGCGCCTGCTTCCGCGGTCGTGATCAAATCGGTGAGCTTTTGCACCTCGTCCTCAATATCGTGGCTCGCAGCCCAAAAGCCGACAAACCACAACAACAGAATCACCGATGCGATCGCCAGCGCATAACCGACGAATCGAATCGAAAAAATCGGTCGACCGATACGTGAAGATCGCTCAGACGCTTGGCGAGCGATGTTGAGCAATTCTCCGCATAGTTTTCCCAAACCGCTGCCGGGAAATCGTTCGATGATCCGTTGTTGCAATCGCGCGATGGTTTCGATGATACAATCATCACGTAAGACCAAACCGCATTGCCGCGGTTCGCCCTCACGCCGTTTAGTAAAAGATTGAAGGAGGTTTTGCATCTATCGCATTATCAATTCAAACGCCGAGATACTCATCAATCGCATCTAAGAAAATCTCAGGCTCCACGTTTCGGTCGAACAACGATTCAGTGAGTTCAGAAAGACAGGCGGCGTGCACGTCCGCTCCGCGGATACAGTCTACCGCTGATGTCTCGGCCGCATCCAACTTTAAGCGATCCCAGTAGATTAAATATTCGGGATCCCAATTTTCATTCAGATCGATCACGACACACTTCGACGGCATCTTCCAATCCGCCTGTGAGATATCTCCGGAGTCGGAAAACACAATCACATCGACTCCGTCTTCCTCGGAATCTTCCCGTCGAATTTGCGCCGGTTCGCGCACCACTTCGATACATTCCAAACTCAGTGCGTCCCAAAAATCATTCGGAGTGGCCCGAACCTGCTCGAGCAATGCCGCTTGGTGCTGCGACACGCACTCGGGGGTCGAATTCGCCTTGCCGCCGACCCACCACAAACGTCGGCACGGCAAATGGGACTTTTTAAATGCCTGAGCGGCCAGACGCGGCCAAACGACATGTTTCATCGAAAGACGAATCCACGGCGGTTGATCGTCACCGGCACGCTCATGAACCACCACATCGAAAGGGGCCGGGCCGGCGTGCGAGCGATGGGTAACGAGGCTAGCAGCCACACTTCCTTTTGGGGGGGCACTCGACGTTTTTTCAGCACACGGGGCCGTGTCTCCATCGGTTTCTCGCAGTCGCTCGACGCTGGTCCGGCACGTCGGCGCAACCCACGCGGCAACAAAATTCATTGCATCCATTCCTGCCAAAGCAGCGGCAACGCGGCCCGGCGAAAGGCTGACTGACATCACACGGCAATCGATCTGGGCTGCCGCAAAGCCGGTTTCCAGGGCGAATTGCGTTGGATTTCCGGCTATCGGATACCCGATGACCGCGATAATCGGTTCAGTCGTCCCGTCCATGCTCAGACTCGTCTCAGGTGTTGTGAATCTCGATTGTGATCAAGTTTGCGTGAAATCAGATTAGGAGGGATGCTAAACCTGCCGATCCCGCTGGAACACCCGATGGCCCGAGAAATCGGGATTGGGTTGATTTACGGAACGGCCATGGCGGCAACTCTCGCTGCACCGCGTCGGCTGACCTCCATGACGTGGTGCCTCATCGTGATCGCCGTTGGGTATTTTACCTTTTCGCAGAGCCTCGCGTGGGGCATGCCTGCGTTGGTCGCCCCCTCGACGCTGTGCTACACCTGGGTTCTCGCCGGGTTGGTGTTTCTTTGTCGGATCTACGAGAACATTCGTATCCGTGCAGCCGATTTTCACGGTCAATCGCGTCAGTTCTCGCTGTGGGATTTGTTCGTCTTGACCACCGCGGTGGCGTTCTTCGCGGCGGCACTCCGACAAACGCCCTTGGCGGAACGAACGACAATCTACTGGGCAGGCATGATCATCATCGGCGGGGTCCTGCCCTGGTGCGTCATTAACTTCAGAATCGACGCCGCACGATCCATCGCAGGTTGTTTGATTTCGCTCGCCGCAGCGACCGCATTGGTGTGCAGCCTGTCATGGGCAGAAAGTTCGCTGGCCCAACCCAATCGGATCCCAATGCAGGAAGCGGTGTGGAGGTACGGCGCGATGATCGCCGCTATCATGCTGCCTCGCTTATTGCACCAACTCACCCGTATTCCGTTCTCATGGTCACACCGACACGTTCCCAATGCCGCGAGATGAATCGCGAGGAACTGAGCCGATTGCAGCTAGCCAAACTCAATCGGCTGCTGCTCTCGTTGATGAACCATCCGCTGTATCAAAAATCACTCGCCGCCTGCGAACTGCCGCTGCAAAGCCTCGATGAACTCTCCAAGTTTCCTCTGCTTGGAAAATCCGACTTGCTCGGCGAGCAGCCCGGTGCTCCCGCCCGCCTCTTTCATCTGGACAAAGACCACTACTGTCGGTTTCACCAAACCAGCGGCTCACGCGGTTGGCCCATGCCGGTTCTCGATACCGCGGAGGATTGGTCGTGGTGGTTGCAGTGCTGGCAATACGTGCTCGACGCCGCTGACGTGTCCAGCAACGACATCGCGATGATGGCGTTTTCGTTGGCCCCTTTATAGGATTCTGGTCCGCCAACGACGCTTTGGTCGAACGCGGGGCACTGGTCGTTCCCGGGGGAGGTTTGTCGAGCCTGGCACGATTGAAACTGATCCAGCAACAACGATGCACCGTGCTGTGTTGCACCCCAACATACGCGCTGCATCTCGCCAGCGTCGCAGCCGAACATGACGTGGACCTCAGCCACAACGATGTCTCACGAATCATCGTCGCCGGGGAACCAGGCGGCAGCGTCCCGTCGGTCCGCGCGGCGATCGAATCACAGTGGCACGCCCGCGTGGTCGATCACTCCGGCGCGAGCGAACTGGGTGCATGGGGATTTGCCAGCGAAGACGACACGGGTTTGCACCTGATCGAATCTGAATTCATCGCCGAGTACCTCGTCTTCGACCCCGACACCGGCGATTCGAGGCCAGCCAACGAAGACGAGCCGAGCGAACTGGTGGTGACGAACCTCGGACGTTTCGGCGGTCCCGCGATTCGCTACCGGACGGGCGATATCGTTCGTCCCAATTGGAACCACGACCTGCCATGCCGGTTCGTGCATTTTCCCGGTGGAGTGATCGGTCGCACCGACGACATGCTGGTGATTCGAGGCGTGAACGTCTTTCCGAGCAGCATCGAAGCGATCGTGCGAGAAGTTGCCCCCGCCTCCGAATTTCGCATGATCGCGACGCGTCACGACGAGATGGACCAAATCCAAATCGAAATCGAGGCGGCACCTCCGGGTGCGGAGAACGGCCACGCGACTGACCTCAGCGCAACGGATAGATGCGGGAACAACATCTGCGATGTCCTCGGCGAACGAATGCGTGAACGTTTGGCGTTGCGGGTCCCGGTGAGTCTCGTCGAACACGGCAGTCTGCCACGCAGCGAAGGCAAATCCCGCCGGTGGGTCGATCAACGCGGCTAGTTGTTTATGTCAGCGTCTTTTCCGTGTAACAGGCTGTTGATTTACTAGCCCGCTGCGCCAGCGAGGGATCACACACTATCACTCGCTTGCCGGTTTGTCGATTTAATCAAGAGCCAACCCGTTTTCGTTTAACCGGTAGCCGTAGGCGACGGGGCAGTGGCAAGTAGGTCGCCTTTGGCTGCCCGTTAAACGCAATACCGTTCAATTTTCGTTTAACCCGTGCCCGAAGGGTAGGTTGTGTTCCGTCAAGCGTCGCCTACGGCTACCGGTTAAACGAAAACGCCACAACCCGGTGCTTCATTGAACGGTATTGCCGTTAAACGAATACGTTACGCGTCGGGCGAATCCCCTCTCGTTAACCTCTAGGTTTCCAATGAAACCAACAAACCGGTACCAAGATTCGCCTGAATGCAGGCCACCGAAATCTGGCGGCATCGGCACCTTCGTTTTCAACAACGCTTTAAAAACTTTCCTGATCGCTTGGGAATCCGCCATCGCGGACTTGTTGGCAATAACCGGTGGCGGCTTCCTTCAACGCTGTTCCGAGATCGGCAAACTGACGCGTGAACTTGGGCGTGTAACCTGACGTCAACCCAACGATATCATGGGTCACCAGAACTTGCCCTGACACGTCGCGTCCGGCACCGATGCCGATCGTCGGAACCTTCACCGCAGCGGTGATCGCCGCCGCAACCTCGGTCGGAACGCACTCGATCAGGACCGCGAACGCTCCCGCCGATTCAGCCGCCTTCGCGTCAGCGACGAGTTTCTCGGTATCCCGTTGCAGACGGTAGCCACCGTCGACATGAATGTTCTGCGGACGCAACCCCACATGAGCCATCACCGGAATACCGGCGGTCACGATCGCCTCGATTCGCCCGGCCTGTTCAGCACCGCCCTCGAGTTTGACCGCGTGACAATGTGTTTCCTTCAACACACGGGCACTCGCTTCGATGCTGCGAGTGATTTCGATCTGACCTTCGGGGAACGGCAGATCGACGACAACCATCGCACGCTTGGCAGCCCGGCCGACCATCTCGGCGTGATAGATCATCTGATCCATCGTGACCGGCAGAGTCGTGTCATGCCCCTGGACCACCATGGCCAACGAATCGCCGACCAACAACATGTCGACCCCCGCCTCATCGAGCAGTTTGGCGGTGGGGTAGTCGTACGCGGTCAACATCGTGATCGCTTCGTCACGGTCCCGCATCGTTTGCAGAGTCCGTGTGGTGACACGTTTAGGTGGGTTCTGTTCAGTCGCCATGATGATCTTCGATCGAAGGGGTGAGAGACCCGATCAGTGTCATCGGTAAGAGGCGTTTTTCAAACCCCACTGGCACATTACCGAAAAACCATCCACCGCGAGACGTCTGTCCCTGTCACGCTACCCAGGACCGGGGCAAACGCCATCGGTGGATGGCTTCGTTGTACGATTCGAAATCGTGATTAGGCTTCGACGAGTTCGTCGGCTTCCTCATCGCTCATCGCGGCTTCCTCTTCGACGACGTCTTCGTCGAGTCCGAGCTGCGAGAATTGCTCGTCGGTCAGTTGAACGTAGCCGAGCGAACGGACCACTTCGAGCACTTCGCTGCAGGTCGGGAACATCCGACCGGAGCTTTGTTTGTACTCATCCATCGCCTTCATGAACTCGACTTCTTGATCGGAATAGTCGCGTTCGCAGGTGGTGGGATCAATGTGACGTCGGCGTTGTTGCTTGCGACGCGATCCCGATTCCGCTGCCGAAGTCTCGGCCGTCGTCTCATCACGACGTTCTTTTCGTCGACGATCGATCGTGACTGCTGCGCTGCCTGCGGAGATCGAACTGTTGTTGACGGCGGCGGTGGAAACTGACATTTCGGGTCCTCGTGCGATGGATGGTACAAAGAAGTCTGATGAAACGGATCGAAACTTCTGGGTCATCAATAGGTAGCACGAAGGCAGTGCGCGTGACGCTTTATGGGTAAACTTTACCGGTAACAGAAGCAAACCGGCCCTGCGACCTTGCAGCTTGTAACGATTGTGATGATTCCAGCCACCCTGATTCGCCAATTCGGCGCGTTGCAGCTTAAGTCGACGCACCTCAGGGCGACCTTCGAATCGCTTGCGTGGCGTCAACCGATGACCGTGCTGGCCGCGTTCGCTTGGGCCGGCATCGCCATCGATCGCTTTGCCTCGATCACACTGGCGGCCTGGACCGCGCTGCTACTGCTCTGTGTGGTCGCCATGACCGGCGCCGCCTGGCTGCCGCGGGGACGCGCGAAGGGGATCGCGATTGTTTGTCTTTGCTTGGTCGTGATGAGCTCGTTCGCACTTCGGCACGCAATGTCGATCGCGAGCTACCGCTCAGCCACCGTGCTGAACGTCCTGACCGAGCAACCGCAACCGATGATCATGGTCGGGATCGTCGACCGGCCGGCTCGCCTTCAAAAAGATGCGATCACGGATGGCAGCAACCTCGGTGCGGCCGCCGGCATGGGTCGATCCGGCTACCAAACCATCCTGCAAGTCTCGATCGAAACGATTCGTATTCGGTTCGACCAAGTTCCGTTCACGGGCAGAGCGATGGTACGAGTCGATGGCGATTGCTCAGATTTGCTGCCCGGTGACCGAGTGAAAGTGTTTGGACAAATCGCACTCTTTCGATCTCCCACCAACCCCGGCGAGCGCGACATCCGGGAGTGGGCCAGACGCAGCAAACTGCACTGCGTGTTTGATGTCGATCGTCCTGATGACGTACTCACCGCGAGCGACGATGACGCGGAATCTCCGCCACCGGCAGACTCGATCGGCGTTTGGATGTCGGGGCAACGCGTGGTAGCGCAACTCGCCGCGTCGGCCCGCGATTCGATTTTGCAACAAATCGCGCCCGACCAGCGAGGACTCGCACTCGCACTGTTACTCGGACAACGCGACCTGCTCGACCGGTCCATGTCGGAATCTCTCTTGGTTACCGGCACGGCGCATTTGCTCTCCGTCAGTGGTCTTCACCTAGGGATTTTGCTAGTTTTGGCGAGAATCACGGGCGGTTTGCTGCGTCTGCCGCTTCGTGGGCAGTTGCTGTTCCTCGGCGCGGTGACGGTGTTTTACGTTGCCATCACCGGCGGACGACCGCCCGTATTGCGAGCGGCGATCTTGCTAGCCACGCTCGTGCTTTCGACCGCGATGGCGAGGCCGAACCATTCCATCAACTCACTCTCGCTCGCGGGAATCTTGTTGGCGTGGTGGATGCCGTCGGCGATCTTTGGCGTCGGAATGCAGTTGTCTTTTCTCGCCGTTGCCACGCTCCTTTCATGCGGCAGGCCTCGCGGACGTGGTCTCACTGCGGCGAGCCAATCCGTCGCGGTCGAGGACAACTTTGACGAACTCGCGAGAAAGTCCTACGGTCGATGGCGACGGTACGCCACGGTGGCGACTCAATCGATTGCGACGGCTCTTTGGTACAGCGGTTGTGTCTCCGTGATCACCCTGCCGATTGTTTGGCAACAATTCCATGTTGTGTCTCCCGTCAGCGTGTTCGTCAACGTGGTGCTTTCGCCGATGATGGCCTTTGCGTTGTCGGCGGGAGTGGCAACGGTGATCGCCGGGTGGACGTTCACACCGATCGCGATCATTCCCGGATGGATCTGTTCGAAGATTCTCGTCGCGATGCAATCCGTTATCGAAGTAGCAACCTCGATGCCGGCGGGCCATGTGTGGCTGCCGAGCCCTTCATGGGGACTCGTCTGTGCGTACTATCTCGTCCTGCTCGCAATCATCGTGTGTTATCCGATCGGACGGCGGACATACCTCATCTCCGCATGGTCATTGGTTTGGTTCATTGCAGCGTGGTGGACGGCAACCACACCGAGCCCACTTCCCGCCGGCACTTACGAAGCGACCTTCGTCGATGTGGGACATGGCACCGCCACGGTGCTGCGTCCGAACCGAAACGACGTTTGGCTGTACGACTGCGGTTGGATGGGAAATCTCAACCGCAGCAGCCGAAAGATTGACGATGTCCTTTGGTCGACGGGTGTCACCAAGATCGCTGGCGTTGTGATCTCGCACGCCGACGCGGATCACTTCAACGCACTCCCGGGACTGGCCCGTCGGTTTCAGATCGGATGTATCGTCATACCTCCCGAAATGCTCGACGGAGAAGGCGCAACACTCGCTCACGTTCGGGAAGTCATTCGTGAGCACGACATTCCGATCTACGAAATCAACCGTGATCTTTCACTCGATAACATCGAAGGACTCGGCGGTGGGCATGGTTGGTTTGCAGACGTCGAAGTTTTGCACCCTCCGCGACAAAGGTTGGATGCCAACGACAATGCCAACTCTTTGGTGCTGCGGATCGATTGTGGAAAGCGGTGCTTGTTGCTTCCTGGGGATCTCGAACCGCCTGGAACCGCAGTGCTGACATCGACCCCCAGGCCTCCACCGGGAGGCGTGATGATGGCACCTCACCACGGCAGTCTTCACATGGACGCCGACGCGGTTTTGCAGTGGGCGCGTCCTCGAGAGACCGTGGTCAGCGGAGGCAAACGTGCAGCCAAAGTCGCCGTAACCGAGATGCTCTCGGCGGCAGGCGGTGGCGTCCATGTTACATCGAAAGAAGGAGCGGTCCGGGTGCGAATTTCCGCAAACGGCGATCTGGAAATCAGGGCCTGGGCCGGCTCCCCGTGGTAACAGGCACTCGGCCGGAAAACGGCCTCCTTGGCGATAGTTGGCGTCAAAATGCCTGGTGAAATCGCCCGACGAGCGACACGGGACGTGGTGAGTATTGATATATTCAGATCGGCATGACACCGTTCGTCAGCCCCACTGCCCCCAAACTTTGAGACCTTCGATGAACTCGACGACGCTACGTTACCGCTGCTTTCTCATCGCGTTTTGCGTTCTGGTTCAGCAATCCGTCACCTCAACCGCTCGATCCGAGGAAGTCACCGAACCGCCGAAGATCTCAGTCGAACTCGTCGAACCGGGCAGCGAACCTCGAAGGGTAGTCCGCTTCACACCTGAAGTCGGCGCGAAGCAAGCCGCAGAAATGATCATCGACATGCAGCAGAAAGTTTCGCTGGGCGGCACCGCGATGCCCTCGCAGACGATCCCGCCTCAGAAAATGACTATCGAAACCGAAGTGACCGACGTTTCTGCCAACGGCGATATCTCATTCCAGTTCGAATACACCGACATGAAGGTTGTCGATGATCCGAACAATCCTTCGCCAATCGCGGCAACCATGGAACAGATGCTTGCCCCCATGATCGGAGCCACCGGCCAAGGAGTGGTCAGCAACCGGGGACTCACCCGAGAAGGCAATCTGAACATCCCTGAAGGACTCGCCCCTCAACTCAAAAAGATGCTCGAAGGCATGAAAGACGCGATGAACCGTTTGAGTTCACCGGTCCCGGAAGAAGCCATCGGCAAAGGGGCGCAGTGGAAAGTCGTGCAACGTCTCGTCGCCAACGGCATGACACTCACACAGACATCCACGCACACCATCACGGACATGACCGAAGACGGGTTTGAAATGTCAATCGCACTCGACCAAGGCGCCGATGCGCAACAAATCGAAAATCCGATGCTTCCTGCAGGAACCAAACTCAATCTCGATTCACTCAACTCCACCGGCTCGGGAACAACCACCGTTGTGGCGGGTTCGATTTTCCCAACCAACTCGAAAGTGTCCGTGAACACGGTCGCCAATATGTCAATCAATGTTGCCGGTCAAGATCAAAAGATGAAGACAGAAATGACAATGAAGATGAGCCTTCGAGAACTCGTCGAGTAGAATGTGGCGAGCGTTCACGAAGGGTCCATGAATCGACTGCGTTGATCCCCGCGACAGCGGCGAGACCGTTTCCTTTTGGTAACGCTAACGGGTGCTATCCAGCCTCACCGTCCCGCCATACTGCCTACCAACGATCGACGAGCCGAAATTGATGCTATCTACGGTCTTCAACCACCTTCGTCCTCTTTTCGTGTTTGTGACCCTTTTCGGATTTTGGGTCACGACGAGTTCCGGCTTCGAACGAACCGCTGAGTCGTCCGAAGCCGCCGAAGTCATCGACAAAGCATCCGGTGCGAACGATAAGACCTCCGACAAGGAATCCGACGAAGCGGGCGGCGTGTGGGACATCGAATCACCCCCAGGCCCCACCCAACGACAACCCATTGATTGTGACTCGGGAACTTGGATCAATCTCGATGTAAGTCCTGACGGGCAAACCATCGTCTTCGATCTGCTCGGCGATCTCTATTCGATGCCGATCGAAGGGGCCGACGGAACCGAAGCCACCGGCAAACGTCTTCCCGTGAATTTGACGCAGTCCGTGTCTTGGGAGATGCAACCTCGGTTCAGCCCCGACGGAACAGAGATCGCCTTTACCAGCGACCGTACCGGCAAAAGTAAAAAGGCAGGCGATAACATTTGGATCATGTCGGCCGACGGCGAAACGGTAACGCAGGTCACCAACGAAACCTATCGTCTGCTCAGCAGCCCGGCATGGTCACCGGACGGCCAATACCTCGTCGCTAGGAAACACTTCTCGAGCCGCCGTTCGCTCGGTGCCGGAGAATGCCATCGCTACCACCGCAACGCGATCGCGATGAACGCGGCGTCGGGTACCGCGTTGACGAAACGTACGAGCGACCAGAAAGATGTCAACGAACCCGTCTACTCCCCCGACGGCCGCTATCTGTACTACAGCCAAGACGTCACGCCCGGCAAGGACTTCGAATACGACAAAGACTCCCACAAAGGAATCTACGCGGTCAAACGCCTCGACATCATCGGCGGCGACACCGAAACGTTGATCCGAGGTCCCGGCGGCGCCTGTCGACCAACGCCTTCTCCCGATGGAAAGACGGTCGCGTTTGTTCGCCGCGTTGGTGTCAAAACCGGGCTGCATCTCTTTGATATCGAGTCCGGCAGAATCCGCCTGGTTTACGATCAACTCGAACGAGACATGCAGGAGGCCTGGGCGATTCACGGCGTGTACTCGGGCTTCGACTGGATGCCCGACGGCAAGTCGATTGTTATTTGGGCCAAAGGAAAAATCCGCCGAATCGATATCGAATCCGGTGACGCCAAAGTCATCCCGTTTCGCATTCGCGATCACCGCGAGATCCGCAAACCGGTCCGGCACAACGTACCGGTCGGCGAAGATGAATTTGACGTCAAAATGCTTCAAGACGTCCGGGTCTCACCCGACGGATCCCGAGTTGTCTATCAAGCACTCGGCCATCTCTATGTCAAAACACTCCCCGACGGAAAACCTGTCCGACTCACCGACCAAACCGACCATTTCGAGTTTTCACCATCGTTCTCAAAAGACGGACGCTACGTCGTCTACACAACATGGAACGATCGCACTCTGGGAACCATCCGCATCACATCGGCCGATCCCCAACGTGGCGAAGGATGGATTGTTTCCAACCAACCCGGTCACTACATGCATCCGTCGTTCTCTGCCGATGGAGAACAGATCGTCTATGAAAAACGAGGCGGGGGTCATATTCGATCAGCGCTTTGGTCGCGAAACCCTGGGATCTATCGCACCACAACGAAAGACGGCGAACCTGAACTGCTGACCGAGAACGGAACCCGCCCCTTCTTCAACTCGGACGGTGATCGTGTTTTTCTGATTCGCAAAAACGCGAACAAGGATTCGGACAACGTCACGCTCGCTTCGATCGACCTTCACGGCAACGACGTGCGTGAACACTACCAAAGCGATTGGGCAACCGATTTTGCGATATCACCCGATGGCAAAAACATTGCCCTCATCGAACGGTTCCACGTTCACATCGCCCCGTTCGTTCATTCACCGACACCCATCCACGTCGGTCCCAACGCCAAAGGGATCCCGACGGTGAAAGTCAGCGAAGACGCGGGTGAGTTCATCCATTTTTCAGGAGATGGCAAACGGTTGCACTGGAGTCTCGGGCCGAACCTGTACACGTGCGACGTCGCGGCAGCGATGCAGCCCCAAACGGTTCAGAAAACCACCGCGGATACCAATGACGAAAAAACCAATGACAAAGACGCAATCGACAACGAGGGGGAAGAAACGCCGTCGACCAAGTCAAGCCTGACAACCCACCTTCCGATCGGTTTCACGCATCCCACTGCCAAACCCGATACGCGGCGGGCGTTGGTCGGAGGACGCATTCTCACAATGGGGCCGAAAGGCGTGATCGACGACGGTGTTATCCTGATCGATCGCGACCGAATCGTGAAAATCGGGGCTCGGGACAAAGTCAAAATTCCCGACGGTTATGTCACGACCGACATTCGTGGACAGATCGTGATGCCAGGATTGATCGACACCCACGCACACGGCGCTCAGGCCACGTTCGGCATCACTCCGCAACACAATTGGCTGGATTACGCACGCCTCGCTTTCGGCGTCACGACGATCCACGACCCGAGCAACGACACACACAGCATCTTTGCGGCCAGCGAACTGGCCAAGGCCGGCATGATCACATCGCCGCGAACGTTCTCGACTGGCAAAATCCTCTATGGCGCTACCGGTGCGAACAAGGCCGAGATCGACTCACTCGACGACGCTCGTTTTCATCTCCGCCGGATGAAAGCCGTCGGTGCGTTCACCGTCAAGAGTTACAACCAACCCCGACGTGATCAACGCCAACAGGTTGTGGCTGCCGCGAGAGAACTCAACATGATGGTTGTCCCCGAAGGCGGCAGCACGTTCATGCACAACATGACCATGATTGTCGACGGACACACCGGAATCGAACACACCCTGCCGGTCCAAACAGCCTATGACGATGTGATGGATCTTTGGCGAAATACCGCCGTCGGATACACGCCCACTCTCAGCGTCGCCTATGGCGGATTGTCAGGCGAACGTTATTGGTACCAACTCGATGACTTGTGGCTGCACACCCGCCTGCAGACATTCATTCCTCCACAAATCCTCAACCCAAGATCACGTCGTCGTGAGAAGGCATCCGAAGACGACTACAACCACAAACGTGTTGCCGAGATCGCACGCGACGTGGTCAACCAAGGCGGCCTGGTGCAAACCGGCGGACACGGACAATTGCCTGGGATCTGCACCCACTGGGAAATGTGGAGCTTTGTCCAAGGCGGCATGACCCCCATGCAAGCCCTCACGTGCGGAACAATTTATGGAGCGAAATACCTGGGACTCGACAATGACCTTGGGTCGATCGAAAAAGGCAAACTCGCTGACCTTATTGTCTTTCGCAAAAAAGCCGATCCGACCAAGAACATTCGTCACAGCGAAAAGATCGATCTCGTGATCGCCGGAGGCAACGTTTACAAAGCCGACCGAATGAACCGCTATGGCGACAACGCACCGCGAACAGACTTCTACTGGCAACGTGACGGCGACGTCGGCAGCGTCAGTGAATACTGCAACGTGGTCGGATGCAGTTGCCACCGGGGCCGGCAATAGCCAACAGCGGGGTCGAGAGTTTGAACAACTCTCGGCAAACCAACGCTCTTCCGTCCGGCGTGCGCTGGGATGCGGAGGTGTCGTATCGCTCAAAATTTTTTTGTGCTTGTGCGGTTGAACTGTGATACGATGTCAACCTCCCACCCCCCTAGATCTCCCCAAGGGTCGCCCGACCCGCCTTGGAAAAGATCACCATGCCCACCTTCCGCCCTCACCAGCGGTGGATGCCCGCGTGCTTGCTCGCCTTGCTCTGGTCATCAACTCCCGCCGCCAAAGAACCTGCCGAGTCGGTTGCGTTTTTTGAAAACAGAATTCGTCCCGTTCTTGTGGAACACTGCTATGAGTGTCATGCCGCAGATGCCGACGAAATCGGTGGCTCGCTTTTACTGGATTCGTCCGACGCCATGCTCGTTGGCGGAGACAGTGGGCCGGCAATCAAACCCGGCGAGGTTGACGAAAGTCCACTCGTCTTAGCGATCCGATACGAAGCATCCGAGATGCCACCCAAAGGCAAACTTCCCGATTCGGTGATTCGTGATTTCGAGCAATGGATCGCTGCGGGAGCGACCGACCCACGCAACCAAGTCACCGCCGGAGTTGTCAAACGCGAACTTGTCGACATCGAAAAAGGACGGAAGTTCTGGGCATTTCAACCGTTGACTTCGGTCGAGCCCACCACCCAATCCTATGACGAATCACGAGGCGTCATTGATCAGTTCATTGGCGAACGGTTGCGCGCTTCCGACATCGCCCCCAATTCCCAAGCCGCCGACGAGACTCGGCTACGACGACTTTCATTCGATTTGACCGGCCTCCCACCATCGATCGAGTTGCAACATCGATGGAAATTGGATCCGTCTTGGCAACATTGGAATCGCATCGTCGACGAAATGCTCGATTCACCAGGATTCGCAGAACATTGGGCGCGTCACTGGATGGATGTGGCTCGATACGCCGACAGCAACGGCAGCGACTTCAACGCGACGTTCCACGAAGCTTGGCGGTATCGCGACTACCTGATTCGTTCCTTCGCATCGGACCGACCTTTCGACCAGATGATTCGTCAGCAGATCGCCGGAGACCAACTGCCATACGACACCGATGCCGAACGACACGACAACGTGGTCGCGACGACCTTCTTGATGCTCGGCACCAAGATGCTCAGTGAGCGGGACAAGACCAAACTCGAACTCGATGTCGTGGACGAACAGATCGACACCATCGGCCGAGCTTTCCTGGGGATGACGTTGGGCTGCGCTCGCTGTCACGATCACAAATTTGATCCCGTGCCGACGTCCGATTACTACGCACTGGCGGGAATCTTCAAAAGTACGGTCACGTTGAAAGGAGAAAGCCAAGCATACGTGAGCACGTGGAACCGTGTGCCTTTGCCGACTTCTAAAAACCACCGCGAGGCGGTTCGCCAGCATGAACGCGCGGTCCAAACCCTGAAGTCAGAAATTGCCACGGCAGAAAAGACGCTTCAAGATGCGAAGTCAGGAATCTCCGAGGAATTGAGTGGTATCGTCGTCGACGACAGCCAAGCCACCAAGACCGGAACATGGAAAGAGTCGACCTATACCAAGGGATATGTGGGCAAAGGTTACGTTCATGACAACAACGCACAAAAAGGTACAGCCAAAATTCGCTTCGCTGCCGACCTGCCGTCGAACGGACCCTACGAAGTGCGTGTTGCTTATTCAGCAAACTCCAACCGTGCCTCCAATGTCCCTATCACCATCGAGACGTCCGATGGCATCGTCACAACAACCATCAGCCAGCGTAAAATCGACACGCCTCCCTTTTGGAGATCGTTAGGCACGTTCGACTTCAAAGCATCGTCACCTGCCGTGGTGACTCTTTCGAATCGAGAAACCAATGGTTATGTGATCGCAGATGCGGTGCAGTTCTTATCGACGGACGACCTGAACAAGATCAATCACCCGGAGGAGAACGCCCACAAGACAGCCGTCCATGCACGCATCGACGAGGCACAAAAGAAGCTCAATTCACTCAAACAACGACTTCAAAAACTCGTCAAAGAGAAACCCAAGCCGCTGCCCATGGCGATGGCTCCCACGGACCGGCCAACGTCAAAAATATCTGACAGTCCCGTACACATTCGCGGTGAACCGAAAAACCTTGGCGAGATCGTCCCCCGAGGATTCTTGCAAGTTTGCAGCGGTGGGGATGCGATCATTGCAAATCCGCGTGGCAGCGGTCGATTGGATCTGGCGGATTGGCTGACCGATCCAGACCATCCACTGGTGGCGCGCGTCTTTGTCAATCGTGTTTGGATGCATCTGATGGGTGAGGGACTGGTTCGCACCGTCGACAACTTCGGCGAACGTGGAGAGCGTCCTTCCCATCCCGAACTACTTGACTACCTCGCGACAAGCTTTGTCCGCAAGGGCTGGCATTTGAAACCACTCGTTCGTGAAATCGTCCGTTCCGCGGCTTACCATCGATCGAGCGAATACAACGCCGCAAGCGCAAGCACCGATCCCGAGAACCGATTGTGGTGGCGGATGCACCGGCGTCGATTGCCAGCAGAAGCGATTCGCGACGCGATGCTGGCTGCCACCGGGACTCTCTCGCGTGAACCGATATTGGAAACCATGAAGTCGCACGGCGTGTTGGTATCGGGGAACAACGGAAACAGCAAAGCGGGAAAGATCGCGAGTGTTGCCGCACCCTATCGTTCGATCTATTTGCCGATTGTGAGAGGGTACCTGCCACCGATGATGACGGCCTTAGACGCAGCCGATCCCGACTTGTTGGTTGGACGACGCCCGACGACCAACGTGCCCGGCCAGGCTCTCGTTTTGATCAACGCTCCCGAGATTAAAGATTGGGCACGACAGACGGCGGATCGCGTGCTCAACAGCCGCGAGGGATTGGAGGAACGGCTGGAATTCGTCTATCAGCTGTGCCTGCAACGCTCGCCGAACGAAAACGACAAACGACTCGCACACCGAGTCTTCGCCGAAGATCCCCAATCGCCCGATGCATGGCAGCATTGGATTGCCGCTCTGTTCGCAGGAACCGAATTCCGATTATTGGATTGACCGCAATGAACCGATTCCGATCTCGAGTTTTCTCACGCAGCCTGCAAAACAACAGCGGCCCTTGGTCGTCCAGCGAGTTGACCCGGCGTCAATTCGGCGTCACCGGGTCGTTTGGACTGGGTTCGCTCGCGATTTCCGGATTCTTCCCCTGGACTACCGCGACGGCCGCATCACCAACGGCATCCGACACGGACTCTTCAGGCGTAATCCAACCACTGCATGTCATGCCACGGGCCCGGCGAGTGATCCTTTTGTTTATGCATGGCGGGCCCAGTCATGTTGACACGTTCGACTACAAACCGTTGCTCGCCCGAGACGACGGCAAACCGCTGCCGTTTGCACTGCCACCCAACATCAACGCGATTCCCAAGCTATTTAACGGACCGTGGAAATTTGCCCAGCGAGGTGAATCCGGATTGTGGGTCAGCGACCTGCTACCGCACATGGCCGAACAAGCCGATTCACTGTGTGTGATTCGCAGCATGCACACCAAGGGACAATCTCACGGTCAGGCCGTTGGGATGGTCAATACGGGCAGCGACAATTTAGTGCGTCCGAGCGTTGGTGCCTGGGTCAGTTATGCGCTGGGCAGTGGACATCCCGACCTTCCCGCTCATATCGCGATCGGTCCCGCCACCGCACATGGCGGCCCGCGAAACTACGGCGCCGCGTTCCTGCCCGCCATGCATCAAGCAACCAAGATCGGCAGTAACGGCAAGTTTGGAAGCGGGAAGATCCCCTACCTCGATGCACCCGGCGATCCCGAAGAAGTTCAACAGCGGTTTGATTTGGTTCGCCAAATGAATCAACTTCATCATCACCGCAGCGGCCCGGATCGAGAAATCGAAGGCGCCATCGAAGCGATGGATTTGGCTTCGCGGATGCGGGAAGCGGCTCCGGAAGTGTTCGACATCAACCGCGAGTCCGCAGCAATGCAGGCGGCGTATGGTCTCGACCAACCAGCTACCAAATCATTCGGTCAGAGCTGTCTGCTCGCTCGACGACTCGCCGAGGCGGGAGTGCGATTCATTACCGTCAGCAGCGGTCAGGTTTGGGACCAACACAGTAATCTCGTAGCCGGACACAACAAAAATGCTTTGGCAACCGATCTACCGATCGCCGCATTAATGCATGATTTGAAACAGCGCGGAATGTGGGAGGATACGCTGATCGTGTGGGGCGGTGAATTCGGTCGCACGCCGGTGTTGCAGGGCGGCAACGGACGTGACCACAACCCCCAAGGATTCTCGATGGTACTTGCCGGCGGAGCCGTCAAACCGGGGTTCGCCTACGGATCAACCGACGACTACGGATACTATTCGTTGCATGATCGAGTTCACATGCATGACCTGCATGCCACGATCCTCCACATTCTGGGAATTGATCACGAACGGCTTACCTACCGCTACGCGGGTCGCGACTTCAGACTCACCGATGTGCACGGCCGCGTTGTGAGCGAAATCCTTGCTTGAGTCTCTCAAATCCGCTCCACCGACACGCGGCCAAAGGCCTTCACGCTCCTGATTCGTTTTGGATTGCCAATTGCGCCGCACGACGCTTTTGCATGCGTCCTAATCGCCACGCGATCGTTCCCCAGATCACCGTCAGCGGCAACGCCCAGAGATTCATTGCGGCAATCCCCATGCCCAGTTGCCGCGCCACGCCGAATAGCTGCCCGGACAACGCGTCGCCCCCGCGCAAGACGACCGTGTCGATGAAACTTTTCGATTTGTATTTGTCTTCGCGACTGACCACCGTGAACAACACTTCGCGAGCCGGGACGGTAATGCCGTAACCTCCCGCTCGCGTCGCAATCATGGTGACGACCAACGTCGACAAGGCCGGAATGAACGCGAGCGAAAGAAAACCGGCGAAGTAAATCACGGGCAAAATGACCAACGCGACACTGACACCGAACCGGCGAAGAACGATCCCGGATAGCAACGCCTGAATCGCTAACGTTAATAGTTGCGTTCCCAAATCGAGATACGCAAACAACTGGGTTCGTGCTTCCTTCGTCTCGATTTCCGCCGCAACAATCTCGGCTTGTTGGAAGTACAACTGCGTGCCGCAAAACTGCACGAGCACCAAGAACGCACAAATCATCGCCAGGTAAGGTGACCGCGCGACATGCGTGATCCCCGACAACACTCCGCCACCGGTCGGACTTTCCGACGGACGTTTTTTTGCGGCGTCTGCCTCCTGCGAATTCATCTCACGCGACGCATGCCCAAACTGTTTTTCGAGCCTCCACGCAAACCACAAACCGATTTCAATCATGACGACCGGCAATAACAACAACGCGCCGGTCGACAGACGTGTTGCCACTTGGCTGGTCAACAACGAACCGGTGATCGCACCTGCGGTTCCTCCCGCGGCGATCATTCCGAACAAACGTTTGCCTTGGCTGCTCGTGAAAAGGTCTGCGAGCACACTCCAAAAAACGCTCGTCGCAAACAAAGCAAAAACGTTCACCCACACGAAGAAGCAGCGTGCCGTCCACGTCCTCACCCACTCGATGTCGAGTTGCATCAACAGGAAAAACGTGACCAAGCAACTCGCAAAAAAATGATAAACCACTCGCACCAACCATCGTCGCGGTAGGCGAGCGACCAGGGCGGAGTAAAGCGGCACAGCGGCCAACATGACGAGAAACGTGACCAGCATCAAACCCTGCAGTTGCTGCGTCCCGCCGACACTGCCCATCGTTTCTCGCACCGGACGGACCACCATGTATCCGAACAAAATGCAAAAAACCAAGCCGTCGCGTAAACAACCGCGGTCCGTTCCTCAGGCCGGACACGAGCCCACCAAGACGACCGTGTCGGTTCGGCAGTTTCCGCAGCGTCAGATGGAGTTGTCACGAAAACTACCTGGGAACGAGGAAAGGCCTGCTGCCATCCGGAGGCAGGTGACCGTTTGTGCGCGAGATGTTGAATTCTGTGAAACTTTCTCGAAACCTTCCATCCCCTCGCAGAATCAGGCCCCGCCCGTCTCTATGATTCGTCTCACGGCCGAAATAAAATCAGCGGCGACGCAATCGACGAATCGACTTCCAAACAGAGAATGCGTCGACACACAGACGACTAACTACCTGCCCGAACCAAACATGAATTTCACAATGATCCGGAAACCACGCCCAATCACGTCTCTTGCAATGCTCCTCGCTATGCTCGTCAGCGCCGCCATGTCAGGCGTGACTGCGTGGGCAAACGAAGTCGACCCGAAACAGAAGGATTGGTATGCGAAATACAAGTCGCAACAAAACATCCCTCAACCTGAGGACATGCTGCTCAACACCGACGAAGAACCGTCGCTCGATGAAGGATTTCAAGACCTGTTCAATGGTAACGATTTGACAGGGTGGATTCCGCGAGGTGGCACCTGCCGATTCGAGGCCGTTGACGGCGAACTCGTCGGCACCTGTGTACCGGGATCGAACAGCACTTACCTGAGCACCGAAAAGAGCGACTACACCGACTTCATTTTCACCTGCGAGATGAAGTGGGACGTCGATGGAAACTCCGGCGTGATGTTTCGTGCAAAAACGAAAGCCAACGGCGACAGTGAATTGGTCTACGGCCCACAAGCCGAGATGGAAGGAATCACGGGCGACCGATATTGGTCCGGAGGCATCTACGGCCAAAGTTGCGGCGGGTACTTCTATCCGGTTTGGTTAAAAGAACACGAGGCCGCCCGCCAATCGCTCGACCGTACCGGTTGGAACCGATTGACGATCCAGGCTCAAGGGAACGTTGTGAAGACATGGATCAACGGAGTTCCCGTCTCGCACTGGGTTGATGACGGCACCTACCCCAAGGGTTTCTTTGGATTGCAAATCCACAAAGGTCGCAAAGGCCAAGTGCGTTGGAAGAACATCAAAGTCAAAGAACTCGACACGGATTCGAAAACCGATTCCGAATCGGACGAGTAGGCATTTCCTAAGAGTGACACGACACTTCGCTAGGACAACCTGCGGGTGTACACCCACCACTCGATAAAGATGACCGCAAGGGCTAGCAACAACAACGGACGCCAGTACTCGCGGCGAGTTTCCATTTGGGTATCGACGGTGGCGATGGTTTCATAGCCGAGTTCAACATCGGGCCTCGCCGCCAGTTTGCTTTCTTGGACGTCAAAAAGGTTAATCGCAAAGCGTTCGACCACACCGCCCCCGGCACTATCAACCTGTTGTGATCCTTCGCGTACGAGTTGATAGTTTCCGGTCATCCCGGTGTTCACGACGTCCACACTTCCGGCCTGTCCGACGGCGAGAGTATCGATCGGCGTGTCAGTATCCTTTTCGCCGGTCCGCACCAACGAAACCTCGCGAACGGCGCTCTCGATTCGAACGGGGACGGTCTCTCCGGGCTGATACGAAGGAGAAGCCGATGACGTGGCCGCACCCGCGAGATGCCGCAGCACGTTGAGCAGGAACACAGGCCACGACCGCTCGGCGTACCAATTGGTGTTCGCCTGGGTGTCACCATCTTCGTTCTGGCTAACCAACTCGAACCCGAGCACCAAATCGAGATACCCGCCACGGGGCGAAATAGCCATGGCGGTTCCGAGATCCGACTCGACCAACGCCGAGGTTCCGTCGGGCCCTTCGATTCCGCGTCCGGAAAAAATCAATAGCGAGTACAGCTCGAGATAGCGTAGCAACGGATGCGTGCGATCAATATCGATCAAGGTCAGGCTGCCCGGTGGAGTCGTCCACTTCCATTGATCACTCGGCAGATCGCCGATCGTAAATGTGTTCGTCGCAGGCATCTCTTTAGGGTGGCAACGGTCAAAGATGATCAGGTCATCATCTCCGGCAGCGGCTCGTTTGGCGTACGCATCGGTTTCGAGAAACTCCGGTGCAACAAATTCGCACATTGCGAGCCGAGCGGCCTTCTCGGTCGTCAAACCAAGTTCGAGCGGTCGGTTGCCTTCGGTCACGACCAAAACAGAAACCAAACCTGACGGAGTCAACGACGCATAAGCCGTGTCGTCCAGATCGAAATCATCGTCGATATCGATTGTAAATCGCATCCGCACCGCGTCGGGTGCCTCCACCGAAAACGACAGTCCGGACTGATCCCCCGGTGCGAGTTCCACCGACGCGGCATCGACCAAACGTCCTTCGAGAAACAGCGATGCCTCGGCGCTCGCGGCGACCTCTCCGCTGTTAATGACCGTTGCAAAGGCTTCGATCTTGCTCGGGTCCTGCAGATCTCGATTGGCGGAAAACGATGCCACCGCGAGGTTCTTTGTCTCGGACTCGCCGATCGCGTGATAGACGGGTTTCAAATTCCCAAGATTGAATTCGGTCACATTTTGAAAACCACCGTCGCTGTAGAGCAATAACTCGGCAGGCATCGCGTCGGCCACCTGAACGTCGCCGATGTCGGCAATCTCTGACGTTCGACGTGGGTTGGCGAGCCCGTCGGCCGCCCGCAACGCACCGAGGATATCCGTCGGTCGGTTCGTTACCTCACAACGTTGAAGTGCGTCACGCAGTCGTGACCGATCCGACGTGAAGGCCTGCATGACTTCGGCGCGATCACTAAACGCGATCAACATCGCGGTCTCGTCATCGTGCATCGTATCGATCCGGTCGCCGATCAACTTTCGGGCGTACTCGAACCGCGTCATCGTTTGGGACTCACCGTCCTGCTGCGCCGGGGCCTGCATGCTCGCGGACGTGTCGAGCAGGAAAACCAATCGCCCGAGCGAACTCGTATCCGCTCTCATGCCCGGTCGAAACAACGCAAACGCGGCCAACAAAACGGCGAGCAATTGCAGCAACAAAAGAATGCTGTTGCGGAGTCGCTGCAGCAGACTGTTGACGTGCAAATCCTCAATCGTTCGAGACCAGAGATACGTACTCGGGACCTCAACCGGTTCGCGTCGCAGCTTCAGGAAGTACAGCAGCACGATACCGAGCGGAACCGCCACCAACGCGACCCACGGCCAAATGCCAGTCAGGGCGGGGATCAAACTCATCGAACTACTCCCCGTGATCGCAGGTACTTCGTCATCACGGTTTCGATCGGCGTGTCAGTCGGCACGAGAACGTGCATGATCGATCGTTGTGCACAGTATTGCCGTGCCTGATGAAGAAACGATTTCAATGTCTCTTGATAGCGATCGATCACGTGTTGATTCACCGTGATTTCGGCCGCGTCACCGTCCTCCACGTCGATCAATCGACGGTCGCCTCGCAACGGCGGATCCAATTCTTCCTGAGACAAGACCTGCAGCACGAAGACATCCATTTGCCGACCGATCAACATTCGCAGGGCAGACTCGTATCCCTCCTTGTCCATCAAATCGGTGATCAAAACCACGACGCCGGTGGATGTCCCACGGAGAACAAAATCCTTCACCCCATCATGCAGCGACACGTTGGCGTCGGGATCTTGATTCGCAGCCGGCTGCAGACCGTCGAGGTACTTCAACAGTTTCCAAAGCGCCGCACGAGATCGGACCACCGGAGCGTTTCGTCCATTCGGCCCGAGTGCTTGAACAGAAACCCGGTCGCCGCGACACAAACCGACGTAACCGAGTGCAGCGGCGAGTTGTTTTGCCACCCGCAGTTTATTGGGTGTCCCGAA
>NZ_ANOH01000104.1 GCF_000346505.1 Aporhodopirellula sallentina SM41 | reverse complement strand
GTGTTCGAGCGAATCGTGGATGTTGATCAACAGGGGCGTGAGGTCAGATTCGAAATGGGTGTAATCCATCGGGCACCCGAGCCGTCCGGAATTGCGGAACTCGAAAAACGTGATGCCGCATGACGGGCATTCTTTCTTGTCGAGTTTCTGCAGTTCTTCCTTGGTTTGCCCGAGTTGCAACTGTTTGGCGAGCGCCCCGGTGATGGTTTTGATCGGACTCGGTTCGTCTTTTTGCAGCACTTGTCGAGCATGATGCTCACACAGGTGCAGGATCTGTGGGCCACCCGGTTGGGTCAACTCGGTGATGTGGAAGGTGGCGGGCTTGTCGCAATACTGACATTTCATGGGGATCTCGATACGCGGGGTGTCGGTATTACGTTCCGGGGCGTCGGCGGGTTTTCTCGGTAGCGAAGAAACGTTCAGGGATTCTATCGCTGCCCCTAGGAGTGTCAACGCGAGCAAAAATGAACCGAAATGGGTTCCCGGTTGTCGTTTCGACTCAGCCTGCCCAAACTATTGCCGCTGCCTCGGTTCCAACTTAGAAACAAACATGCACCACCCGTCCCCTGACGAATTTGCTGAACTCGCCCGTCGTTACGATTTCGTGCCCGTGTATCGACGCCTGCTTTCTGACGCGTTGACGCCCGTAACGGCGTTTAAGCTGCTCGATGACGGCGGCCCGGCGTTTTTGATTGAAAGCGTGATCGGGGGCGAAAAAGTCGGCCGCTACAGTTTCCTCGGCTCCAAACCGCTGGCTCGGTTCACCGCCAAAGGCAAAACGGTCTGGCAAACAGAGACCTCGACGGGCGAAGTTCGCGAATCGACCTGCGACGATCCGCTCGACGAATTTCGAAAACATTTTCGCGACCGTACCGCGACGCTCGACGCGTTACCCCCATTCATCGGCGGTGCAATCGGTTATGCCGGATACGACGTTGTGCGGTATGTGGAAGACCTTCCCGATTCGACCGAGGATGACCGCAACCTGCCGGACCTGGATTTCGCGTTCTACCACACGCTGTGCGTGTTCGATCACGTCGACAAAACCATCACGATCGTTTCGCTCGCCGATTGTCGAGAAATTTCCGAAACCGGCGGCGACATCGAATCGGCTTACGCCGAGGCGGCCGGTCAAGTCGACCAAACGATCGAGCAACTCGACCAACCGCTGCCGCATCAGTGCGAAGAAATTCTCGAGGCCGATCAGCGACATCAGTTGAGCGTTGAGTCGAACTTCACCCGCGAATCGTTCTGTGACGCGGTTCGCAAATGCGTTGAATACATTCGTGCCGGCGACATCTTCCAAGTCGTGCCGAGTCAACGGTTGAGCGTCCACAGCGACGTCGATCCGCTCGCCGTTTACCGATCACTGCGTGTCGTGAACCCGTCTCCGTTCATGTTCTTCGTCCGCAGCCCATCGTGCGTGTTGGTCGGATGCAGCCCCGAGATCATGTGTCGCGTGAAGAACGGCACCGTCACGGTTCGGCCGCTCGCCGGTACCCGCCCGCGTGGTGCCACGGAAGCCGAAGACATCGCGTTGGAAAAAGAATTGTTGGCTGACCCGAAAGAGCGAGCCGAGCACGTGATGTTGGTCGATCTCGGCCGCAACGACATCGGGCGCGTCGCCGAGTTCGGCACCGTGGACCTGACCGAAATCATGGTGATCGAGCGGTATTCCCACGTGATGCACATCAGCAGCGAAGTGCGTGGGAAGCTGCGTGAGGGGCTCGACGCGTTCGACGCATTGAAAGCTTGCTTGCCGGCCGGCACAGTTTCGGGTGCCCCCAAGGTACGAGCGATGGAGGTCATTGACGAAATCGAACCGCACCGACGCGGCCCCTACGGCGGCGCGGTCGGCTACATCGACTACCGCGGAAACATGGACACGTGCTTGGCCTTGCGAACGATCGTGTTCCAAAACGACACGTACCACGTGCAGGCCGGTTGTGGAGTTGTCGCCGACAGCGATCCGGACATGGAATACCAAGAAACGCTCAACAAAGCCCGCGCCCTGATCGCCGCCATCGAATGGACGATCGCACGTACCGAAAACGCGAGCTAAAGAAACCTCGTAGGTCCGAATCGCCAAGGCAAACAAACCGCCGTTGAGCTCACGAACGATTCAAATCGCTTCGAATCATCCGAACCAACGCCAGCGTTCAGTCTTGGAAACGCCAATCCATCTGAGCCGAACGGCCGTAAGGCCTCGGGTAAAAACCGCCAAACAACATTCCCAGCCAACCACGCCCAAAACCCGAGTGCTCACGCACTTCGGCTCACGGGCGGGACTGCTTCCGTCGGGCTTGTCCCGGCGGAGCACGCAACTGCCCGCTACCTGCCACCGCGCCCCCAACACTGATCTCCGTCGGGCTCGTTCCGGCAGAATCCACGCTTCATTCAGATCAAATAATCGCGTGGATCGGTTCGACTTCTTCGACGCCGACCAACTTTTGGTCCAACCCGCTGTAAAAGTACGACAGGTGATTCGGGTCGAGGCCCATCTGGTGCAGGATCGTCGCGTGCAGGTTCTTCACGTGCAGCGGATTCTCCACCGCGACGCTGCCGAGTTCATCGGTCGTTCCGTAACTGACGCCGCCTTTGATCCCACCGCCGGCCATCCACATCGTGAACCCAAACGAATTGTGATCCCGACCGCTGCCTTTGGCGTATTCCGCCGTCGGTTGCCGGCCAAACTCGCCTCCCCAAACCACCAACGTTTCGTCGAGCAACCCCGAACGTTTGAGATCCGCTAGCAACCCCGCGATCGGTTGGTCGGTCGCTCCGGCGTGCTTGTTGTGGTTGTTTTCCAAATCGCCGTGAGCGTCCCAGTTGTTGTCGTTGTGCGCACCGCCACTGTAAAGTTGGATAAACCGTACGCCGCGTTCCACCAATCTCCGTGCGAGCAAACAACGGGTGCCAAAGTCAGCCGTCTCGGCCCGGTCGACTCCGTAAAGAGCCCGCGTTTCGGCCGTTTCGCTCGACAAGTCAACCGCCTCCGGTGCAGTGGATTGCATCTTGTAGGCCAGCTCATAACTGCTGATCCGCGACGCCAACGATTGTTCGTTGGAGTGCGCGGCGAGATGCCGTTGGTTCGCTGACTGAATCGAATCGATGATCTGCCGCTGAGCCATCGGTGTTAGATCACCGGGAGGTGCGAGATCGAGAATCGGTGCCCCTTGGGTGCGAAAGACTGTGCCCTGATAAGTCGCCGGCATGTAACCGCTCGACCAATTCTTCGCACCGCTGATCGGGCCGCCGGTCGGGTCGAGCATGACGACGTAGCCGGGCAGGTTTTGGTTTTCGCTACCGAGGCCATAGGTCAGCCACGATCCCAGCGACGGATTGCCTGACAAAATTTTGCCGCTGTTCATCATCAACATCGCCGACCCGTGAATCGGCGAGTCCGCGGTCATCGAATGCAAAAACGCGATGTCATCGACGTGCCGCGCGACGTTGGGAAACAACGACGAGACATACTTGCCACACTCGCCGTACTGTTTGAAATCCCAGCGAGGTTCGACGATCCGTCCTCCCGTTTTATGCCCACCACGTCCAAACGTTTTGACGTCGACCGTCTTCCCGTCCATGCCTTTCATCTGAGGCTTGTAGTCGAACGTGTCGATATGGCTCGGCCCGCCATACATGAACAGGAAAATGACCGATTTGGCCTTCGGCGCGAAATGCGGCGGCTTCACCGCCATCGGCCCCGGCAAGGAATGAACCGCATCACTGCCATCAGCAGACGAGAAAAACTCATCCGCCCCAAGCATCCCACTCAAAGCCGCCGCCCCAAATCCGGCACCCGACTCCCAAATGAACTCACGTCGAGTACGACCACAAAAAGATTTGGTAGACATGGCGGGAGAGCGCGGGTGGGGGTGGCTAGTGTGTGGGGGCGGTTAGGACCGCTTAGGGCAGGAGGATGGACCGAATTGATTACGGCTACCTGGGGCATTCATTCTACAGGAAACGAGAGAGATTAGCAGATTAGTGGACACCAATCTCTAACCTTCCATATCGCCCGCTCCCACAGTTTCTGAAATCTGCTCTCACGGGTAGAATCAACTTCGTGATCCCCCCACCTCACACTTTTCACGCTCGTTTTCAGGGAATTCGATGACAGACCCGACACCGAACGCTTCCGCCGACGCTCCCCAGATGCCGGTGATGGCTGCTCAAACGCAGGCGGCCTCTGCTGGTGTTGAGTCGGAATCGCAGCTGCCTCTCGCTCCGTATAAAACGCTGAGCGAAGAGGTCTTGCGCGAACGCATCGAAGCCGTCCGCAATCACTTCGGCGAGGAACTGCTGATCCTCGGCCACCACTACCAACAAGACGACGTGATCGAGCACACGGATCTGCGGGGTGACAGCTACCAACTCTCCGAAATGGCGGCCGGCAGCAGCAAGTGCCGCACGATCGTGTTTTGCGGTGTCCACTTCATGGCCGAAACGGCCGACATTTTGGCCAACCGGCCCGATCGAGTCGAAGCCCGAGACGGACGCAAAGTCGATGTATTGCTGCCCGACATGGCGGCCGGTTGCTCGATGGCCGACATGGCGGGCATCCGTCAAGTCGAAGCCGCTTGGGCGGACATGGGTGAAATCATCGACACCGAACAAGTCATCCCGGTGACCTACATCAACAGTGCCGCCAGCCTGAAGGCGTTCTGCGGCCGCCATGGCGGAATCGTCTGCACCAGCAGCAACGCTCGCGCGGTGCTCGAATGGGCTTTCGAAAGGGGACAGAGAGTGTTTTTCTTCCCCGATCAACACCTCGGTCGGAACACCGCGCTGACGATGGGGATCACCGAAGAACAGATGCCGGTGTGGGATCCCTACGCCTTGGAAATGGGTGGCAACGAAGACGCACAAATCGAAAACAGCCGCGTGATCCTGTGGAAGGGCCACTGCAGCGTTCACCAAATGTTCCGCCCCGAACACGTCGCCAAATTCCGCGCCGATCATCCGGGTATCAAGATCTTGGTTCACCCGGAATGCCCTCGCGACGTCAACGACATCGCCGACGTCAGCGGCAGCACCGGAAAAATCATCAAAACGGTCCAGGAAGCGGAACCGGGAACCAAATGGGCGATCGGCACCGAGTTGCACTTGGTCAACCGACTCAAAGCAGAACACCCCGAGCAAGAAATTCATTTCCTCAGTCCGGTGGTTTGCATGTGTGCGACGATGTACCGGATCGATTTACCGCATCTGTGCTGGACACTCGAAAACCTCCGCGACGGAAACCTTGTCAATCAAATCAGCGTCGATGAGGAAACCACGAAGTGGAGTTTGATCGCGTTGGAACGAATGTTGGCGGTCAAATGAGCGGCAAACAAACATCCGCCACCGACGGTTCAGCGTCGAGCGTCACTTATCAGAAAACAATGCTCCGCGTTGCGGCGATCGCTGGCATGTTGGCGGTATTGATCGGTGCGTTCGGAGCCCATGGGTTGCCGGACCGATTGGCCGGTTTTTCGATGGACGAAGAAACCTTCACGCGGCGGGTGGCCCAGTTCGATACCGGAGCCCGATATCACCTCGCCCACGCGATCGTGTTGCTCGTCATGGTGGCGTTACCGGTGCAGCGAACACGACTATTTCGAATCGCCTTCGGACTGATCCTCGCTGGAATCGTGCTCTTCTCCGGCAGCCTGTATGTACTCGTGCTAACCAACACACCCTGGCTCGGCGCCATCACGCCCATCGGCGGCACCTGCTGGATCATCGGTTGGTTTCTATTGGCATGCACCAAACCGTCGCCGAGATGCTGACCACGCTCCCGGGAACGAAAGGGCGCGGTTGGGTGATGAACTGCGGACTGCCGGAACGGCGCTGCGTTTT
>NZ_ANOH01000103.1 GCF_000346505.1 Aporhodopirellula sallentina SM41 | reverse complement strand
GATGGATTCGCCGTTGACTTTGAGCCAATCGCCGATGACGCCATAAAGTCGAACGGCCTCAGGATCGAGTTTTCCGTTGCCCATCGGTCCGTTGTTGATCAGGGCATTGCCTCCGGCGCAAACGGTATGCACAAAACGATGGAGCATCTCCTCTTCGGAGTGGTAGTAGCAGTTGCCTTTGGTTTTGTAACCGAACGAAGAACTCACACTGTCGGGTGACTCAACATAAAGCGGGAGTTTCTGAGTCGGGACTTCCTTGTCTCCAATCGAAACGTAGTCGTAGAGTGGCAGATACTGCGCTTCGATTTTGCCTTTTCCGCTGTGGATCAATCGCGAATTGATCAGGCATTCAGGACGATGCTTGCGAACCATGTCACTGAACAATTTGGCCCGCTCGAAGTTCATTCCCACGGGAGTGTCGAACCAGATCAAATCCAGTTCATAGTTCTTGACCAGTTCCTCCACCTGCGGAAGACTTTTCTTGCTGATGTACCGATCCATGTCGGGCTCGAAATCAGCCGGAAGGTCGGGGTGAATATCGCGTAATTTCGCTCGTTTATTGAGGTAGGGGGCGTCGGGTTCGTCCCAGTCTTGCGCGTGAGAGTAGTACACGCCAAATTTCAGTCCGTGGCGATGACACGCGTCGCAAAGTTCCTTGATGATGTCGCGCCGAAACGGAGTTGCATCGACGATGTTGTACGCGCTGACCATGGATTGAAAGAGTGCGAAGCCGTCATGATGCTTTGACGTGATGACGACATATTGAATGCCCGATTCTTGGAAGGTTCTCGCCCATTCGTTGGCATCGAATTCAGTCGGATTGAACCGGGCGGCCACTTGGTGGTATTCCAGAGCAGGGATCTTCGCCGAAATCTGAATCCATTCGGAGTACCGAAAGCCCGAACCGCGTCCTTTGTATTCGCCTTCGAGCGTCGAGTAGACGCCGAAGTGAATGAACGCGCCTAGTTTCGCGTCACGGAACCATTTCTCTTGCCGTGCGATTGAATCGGGTGTTTGTTGAAGATGATTGGGAAACCGATATTCGAAACTGACGTTGCGTTTTGCCGATTTGTTGCGTTTGGGCTTTTCTGTTTGAGCCTGGACGGGCAACGTGCTGATGATGGCGAAGAGCAATGCACCTAGAAACAATTTCATCGAAGGTCGTTCCGGATTTTGGTTGAGGGACGGTGGGAGTCCGACGGATGTTCGATAGTTGATCACGGGCGTCCCGCTTCGCAGATTCGTCGGATTTCGGATTCACCTAAGGCTTCTCCGAACACGATGAGTTCGTCGATGCATCCGTTGAGGTTGCGAACCCTTGTTTCGCGGTGTCGGTGGGTAGGGGCACTCCAATTGCCGATGGTTGCGTCGCCAATTTTCAGCAGACCGGATGCGGCTTCTTCCAGTGGTTCACGCATCGCCAACTTTCCGTTGACGTAGTGCGAAATGTCTCTCCGGACGGCATCGTAAGACATTGCTAAATGCACCCACTGGCCGAGTCGAAAGAGGTTGAAGATTGATGCCGTTCGGTACGAGTGCAGTACTGTTGAGGAGTGTCTCATGCCGAGTGCAAGAGATCCGTCCTGACGAATTTGCCAGTGCGGTCGGTTTCGGCCGAA
Source organism: Aporhodopirellula sallentina SM41 (assembly GCF_000346505.1). Lineage (GTDB taxonomy): Bacteria > Planctomycetota > Planctomycetia > Pirellulales > Pirellulaceae > Rhodopirellula > Rhodopirellula sallentina. Next base: position 30,746 of record NZ_ANOH01000103.1, on the reverse strand, counting down.
GCCGTCGGTGAGTAGTAGCGAGTTGTATTTGCGGTCGAGGCCGTCGACCCGCAGCCAGATCGAGTAGGTCAACGACTGATACTCTCCCGGGACCGTGATGCGGACACGGTCGCCAGGTCGTTTGAATTGCAAAGACGATTTGTCTGGCCAGCGTCCTTCGGTCCATTCGCAGCCGACGATGGCGCCTTCCAATGTCGATCCGTTGGCGCCATAGCCCGAGAGGATTCGATCTTCCACGTCGTTACGGTCAAATGGGAAGTACGCGACCACGCGAGGGTCGTCTTGCATCGCATCACGGAAGGTTCGCCAGTCGCTGAGTTGTTTCTTTTGCCTTCCATCGGCGATTTGGTTGAGAAGGGAAGGCGATACGAAGTCCGCGTCACGAAGATCGATCGGAGTCGATGTTCCATCGTGGTTGACGGTAAGGGCGTCTCCGGCGTTCAGCACGCGACGTGTCTCGATGTCGCGATTGGTTTCGGCGTCATAAAGTTCGACTTTGCCGTCGAAAACATGCACTTCCGCGTCACCGTTTTGCAACACATCGAGTCCAAACTCGGTGCCAAGGTCTACGAGTTCGATCGATGGAGCGAGTACCGAAAAACCTCTCGCGGGTTTGGGAACATGCACGCGAAGTCGTCCTGAACGGCAGATGACGTGTGACTCGTCCAGGATTTCCATCTCCGCCGGGCCTTCGGCAACCACGGTCGCACCCGCGTAGAACTCGAGTTGCAAGAGTCCGGAATCCCACGTGAGTACACCGGGAGGAACCGTTTTGCCGGTCGCCCAATCGGAGGTTTGCTCGCCGACCAACGCGGAAGCTCGCGTGAGGACGGCAACGCCCAGGTCGCTCGGTTCCTCGCGTCCGACATTGGTTACGACAGTGTCGGGAGAAAGTGCGATCCTGGTCGAATCCGCGTCTGGATCGGTTGTTCGTTGATAGAGCACCGCCGCGAGGATCAGTAGACTGAGGGCAAACGCGATCGTGCCTGCTGCCTTTGGGATTTGCCAGACGTTTTCGTTTTTGGCGAGCGTGTGAGTCGAACGCGCCGACGCTTCTTCTTGCGCGGAGGCGACCACCTTCGCCACAAATCCACTGGTGTCGTCTGCGGCGTGGAGACGGGTTTGCCATGCGTCGAGGAATCTGTCACCGCTTCGCAGGTCGTCTTCGAACTGGCTGAGACGATCGCTCATCAGGAGATGATCACGCAGCAGATCGAGCTTCTTTGTGTCTTGCGACACGATCTGTGTCAGTTCGTTGAGTTGCTGTTCGGTGACGTCGTCGTCGAGAAGCAGGCCCAGTAATTCATCAAAGCGGTTTGTTGACATGTCTCAGACTTCCGCCGTGTGTATTTCGATGCACCGTTTCAACTGGACTCGAATTCGCGCGAGTGCTTGCCGCACGGAAGCGGCGGTCATGTTGAAGTGGTCCGCTAAATCGGCAGCTTTCCATCCATCGGCGTAGCGACCCGATACGAGTTCGCGGCTTTTGGGGGCCAATTGTTCGACGCAGTCACGCAGAATCGGGACGTGACATTCGCTCCACGATTCAGGGTGAGTGGACACCTCGGAGGCGTTGACGAGTAGCTCAGCCAATCCGTTGTGAAGGATGCGTTCCTGGCGGGCGCGTTTTCGAATTTCGTTGCGAACCAAGTTTCTCGCGATCCCCCGCAGCCACTTGCCCGGATCGCGTTGTCGGTCATAGGTGTTCTGTTCACGCCACGCGATCAGCAATGCTTCTTGCGCGAGATCATCGACCCAGTCGGGAGCAACACCGAGCATCCGGATGAAGGACCGCAACTGTTGATGCTGTTGAGCGACCAACTGAGCGAATTCGGGCGAGACGGTGGGGGAGGGACGGCTCATGTCGTTACCTTGTCGCGACGATGTCGAACGTGACACGTTTTTTACGTTTTTTGCTCGAGTGTTTCGGAAGGCGAGGCGGACGGGACCTCAAACCTGACTCCGGACGTCCGTGGATCGCGTTGATTCCACGCGATTCCGTCGGGAAATTGAAACTCTTGGACGAAATCGGGGCGGAACTCGAGACCCCATCCTGGAGCTGTGGGTGACACGTAGCGTCCGTCGCGAACCTGAACGGGATTCTGTACTGCGTCTTGCAGGAAATCGATGTACTCGACCAATTGGGTGTCGGAATGGCCCGACACGCTGGTTTGATCCCACATGGCGTAGTGTTGGATCATGTTGCATAACGCGATGCCGCCGCCGTGTGGGCAGACAGGCACGCCGAACTTGGCCGCCATCAGGATGATCGCCATCACGTCATTTACTCCGGCGACTCGGACGGCATCGATTTGGCAGTATCCGATCGAGCCACTCTTGAGGAGCTGTTTGAAGATCACCGGTGACGCGGCGTGTTCGCCACAGGCTAGGTGGAACGGTTCGGCATCGTATCGCTTCGCCAATTCGATGTAGCCGAGGATGTCGTCACGGGCGATCGGCTCTTCGATCCACTTCAGGTTGAACGGAAGATACCGGTCGATGTGACGTTGGGCTTCGTCGAGTCCCCAGTATTGGTTCGCGTCGACCATGAGTTCAGCGTCAACGTCAATCGCCTCTCGCATGAATCGAATCCGGCGAACGTCGGCGACAGAGTCTTGGCCGACTTTTAGTTTGAAGGCGTCGAACCCTTTGTCCTCAAGCTTTCGGATGGTGGTCAGAATTTCCTCGTCGCTCAGTCCCAGCCATCCGGCAGTGCAGTAGGCTTTGGGGCCGCCTTGGAGCAACTCTGACTCCCTTTGCTTTGCGTTCGGACGAACCCGTTGAAGTATCGAGAGTGCCTCGTCGGGCGTTAGCGCGTCGCTGATGTTGCGCCAGTCGATGCAGTCAACGATGAACTGAGGATCCAGGTCAACGAGCAATTTCCAAAGCGGTTTGCCGACGGATTTCGCCCACAGGTCCCACAGCGCGTTGAGGACAGCGCCCGCTGCCATTCGAAAGACGCCGTCGTGTAGCCAACGCAATTGGTGGTGATCAAGCAAACGACGATAGAGACGGATCGGTGCTTCAGTGAACTCATCCAGAGGCGTGTTGATGATGAGTTGGCAAAGATCGCGGATACCGTGGCAGATCCAGTCCGTTCCCGCACCAATCGTGAAAACTATCGACACGCCTCGCAGCCCGGTATTGGTTTCCAGATGCAGGACGGCCGACGAGTAGTCGGGGGCCTTGTGAAAAGGGTCCGAGCCGAGCAGTTGGTCCGAGGTAGGAACCCGAAGGTCGATGACCTCGGCGGATTGAATGACGATCGTATTGGATGACACGCGTTTTGCCGTGAATGAACGAAGACATTGGAAAGCCAGAGCCGGCGGGGGGCCTATTTTGAGGCGTACGGCTCACGTTGCCAATGTAACTCGATTGGGAGCATCGCGGCATTCTCTCGTAGAGACAGCGTCTTTGAACGCGATCAAGAGAGGCTCTTCACATGCGAAATCGCAGAGAGGTGTTTTGTCGCGGGCGGCATGGAAGGCAGCCGGCATAGAAAGACTGTGCAGGTACAGTCTGACTGGGTGTCGCGATCTCTTTCGCGGCGCCCCTTTTCAAGGCGTCTCTTTTTTTGCGACATCCTTCTCTACGGCGTCGCATCGTGAGATGTAGGGCCCTCGAAACGGAGTCGGGTGTCTTACTTCGCCGCAGGCATGGACACGGGGGAGATGCCTTCGAGCGTGGGGGTCACCGGGAGGATCTCGCCTGACGCACCGAACTGCATTTTGTCGATGCAGACCTCGCGGTGGAACCCAGCCGAAGGGCCCAGTTTGATTCCATGGGGGTAATTGAAACGGTGATAAACAATGTACCACTCGTCTCGACCGGGCACTTGGATTGTTGAGTTGTGTCCGGTGCCGTAGATGCCTTGGCTCTCATCTTTGGCGATGACCAGGTTGTCCGAAGGGATAGTGAGCGGGCCGTTGGGCGAAGTCGCGGTGGCGTAGCGGACTCGGTAGTTGGGGCTCCGTGTATCGTCTTCGGACCACAGAAAGTAATAGACGCCCTTTCGAAAGAACACGTGTGTTCCTTCTCGGTAGGTCCGGTCAGGCGTCATGATTTTGATTGTCGATTTGTTGATCGAGATCATGTCGTCATTGAGTTCGGCCACTGCCAAGTAACCGTTTCCCCAGTAAAGAAAGTTCTTGCCCGATTTCGGATCGTGGAACACGTCGGGGTCGATCTCTTGTCCGCCTCGAACTCCATCAGGTCGAAAGTCGACAAGCGGTTTGCCGCTATCCACAAAGGGGCCGGTCGGATGATCGGCAACTGCCACGCCGATCTTTTGTGCGGCGGTGAAGTAATAGTAGTAGCGATACTCGCCATTGGTTTCGCGTTCGATTATGGACGGTGCCCAGGCGTTGCGATTCGCCCACGCGACGTCACGTTTCAGATCGAGAATCACGCCGTCGTCTTTCCAGTGAACGAGGTCATGTGACGAGAAAGATCGAAAATCGGTGCCCGACCAGCCATCGTGCCCATCGCTCGTGGGATAAACGTGGAAGCGGCCTGTCTTTCTCGAATAGATAATGTCCGGGTCTGCGAAATAACCGGTCAGGGATGGGTTGTGGTGTTCGACCGCTGATACTTTGAATTTCAATTTGCTGCCGGCACGGTACTCCACTGGACCTTTTGAGAAATCTTGAGCCCCGGTTGGGCTGACGAGAGACCGGTCGCTCACGGTCAATTGAGGATTGAGGTCAGATCGGTCCGTGCCTGGTTCCACGGGGAGTTGAACGGTGCCGGTTTCCAGGTCCGTCACGATATTGTTGGGTTTGACTGAATCGGAGGCGGATTGGAACTGGAACGCGGCTCGCCGTTGCTTCCGTCGTAGTGCTGCTTTGTCAATCAAACGGAAGGTGGCTCGTTCTTTGTCAGTGTTCGAAGTGACCGAACCAGCGACCAACATGGAGTTTTCGTTGATCAGGTATTGCGAGTTGTCGCTGACGAGTTGGAACGAAACGGCTGACGAATCGGCCAAACCAGGAACCTGTAGGAAACTCGCGCGGGCGGCAAAGTTGTCGCTGTCGTTTTTCGGTTCGATAACAAATCCGTTGTCCTTCTTTGCCAAGAAGCGATTCGGGAAGTTAACCGATTGGATTGACACGGATCCCGGTTGAGACGCCAACCCTTCAACGATTTTCCAGTCTGCGTCCTGGGAGGGTTGCACGTTTGAGTCGACCCGCAGAACGAAGTTGGTGTGACGGACATAGTGGTCGGGAGCGGAAAGCGACTCAATCCGTTGTGGCGAGGTGCTCGGCCATCGGTTCCTTAACGCGTCGTATTCGGTCTGGGTGACCGGCACGACCGTCCCGTGGCGAACGGGATGAAACGGGAACGTCATCGGTTCGCTAGGTTGGAAGTCGCCCTTCGCGAGGTCGGCGGTTTCGTACGGCTGATATCCCTTGCCACGGCTGTACCAATCGAGCAGCAAACACCACCGAGCAGGTTGGTCCTCGGTGGGTGGCTCGATTTGGAAACAGGTCGGTCCTTCATAACCGGTCAAACGACTCAGCGAGAAGTCCGATACGTCTTCCCAACCTTCCATCAATTGCGAGCTGGTTTCCATCGTGATGGCTTTGTATCGCTCGTCTTTGGTAAAGCGATAATAGAAACCACGATCTCGAACGATTGTGGTATCGATGACCGTGTTGGGCTTTTCGATGTAAATGAACGGTTCGCTGAACGTTTTGAAATCTTTCGTGTGTGCGGCCCAAATCCGGTGCTTGCTGAAATTGTCGCGAGCGGTCAGGGAGGCCCAGAAGACCATGTACTCTCCTCGTTCTTCGTCATAGACGGCTTCCGGTGCCCATGTGCAACCGGCATCGTCGGGCGCGACCTTGACCAACCGCGGTTCGGACCAGTTCACTAGATCCTCGGATTCCCAAACGACGATCGATTGGCTTCCCGCTCGCACCGCCCTCCCCCAGTCATGGTTGAGATGGATCGATAGATCGGTCGCGATCAAGAAGAATTTCGCGTTGTCTGGCGAGCGGATGATGAAGGGGTCACGCACACCTTTCTCTCCCACCGTGCTGACGAGGATCGGTTGCCCGTTGTTCAATACCTGCCAGTCTCGGCCGTCTTCACTCAGCATGAAGTAGACCTGTTCGGTCATTGGAGTGCCTTCGCCACGGAAGGTCGCAAACAGATACCCTCCGGTGTCGGCCGCGCACGCCAGCGACGCGACGAAGAGGTGAAGGACAGCAAAGAAGTGAGGTTTCATGCTCGGTTGCTCATCTAGTTTGTCGAGAAAGTGTCGTCGGAGGGGTTTTGAGCGATTGGGAGCGAACCACTGGTCCGACGGTTTCATGCGAGGCGTTTGCCCCTGACATTTGTAGGGTAGACCATGTTTTGTCACGGTTGCTCGCTTTCAATCGCACCGGCATAAGATTGCCGATGTCAGTTGCGACCATGGAACACGTGAAGGTGTGCCGCCGTCCTCTCTATCGTGCAGAATCAACGTTCGGTTTTCAGGCGAATGACGTCGACCGTATAGGCTGAGATCGTGTGAGAAAACTGTTTGCCCGCGGGGATTGAGCTTTTCGAAGGAACGATGTTCTCAGGATTCTCGTAGGTGTTGGTAGCGTCTTTCGTACCTGAGAGAGAAATGAGCGTTGCGGTATTCGCCACTTGTTGAGCGCCCGCTAAGTTCACATGAGTCTGGATCGAATCCGCGGTTGGGTTTGCCATTTTCAGGATCACCTCGCCTGTGGATTGGTCGTACGTGGAGGACAAACTGAGTTCGGCGGGTTTGATCTCGTACTGTTGTATCAGTTGATCATCGATGTAGCACCGAATTTGTCCTGGCGACAACTCAACGGTCAGGTCGTACCATCGGTTGGTCTCGATCGATCCACCTACACTGTCAACGGTTGCCGCTCGTCCGGAGAGTTCCTCCAGTCCGTGTCGTGTATTGTTCCAACCGCCGACGTTCCACCAGTAGCCACCGTTGCCTTTGGCATCCGCACCAAAGCGAACCAAGAAACCTTCGGAGCCTCCTGTTTTGCGGGCTCGTATTTCAATGGATACGGTTTCACCGTCAATCACCTCTCGGCCGAGACTCATCGCGGGCGTTGCGGTTTTATCGGTTTGGTAGTAGTGATTATCTTTGTCTGAGTAGGTCCCACTAAGAACTTTCCAATTGGTCGGGGACACATCGCGTCCGTTTACGGTCACTTTTTCGACTTCGATCGTCGTGTTCCAGCTTCCGATTCCAATTTGTCCAGATACGGTAGATGGGCGGCCTATTGTTTTCATGGCCACCTCGTTGTTCAGAAAGACATCGCCTTTGTTTTGGCCGTATAGTTGTTGCACGTAGTAGTTGGCTGTGCGAACGACGTTGCGTTTGTCGAAGTAGATCAAGTCCGGGTTCCACTGGCAGTGTCCTTTCCGGCCGAACAGTGGTGCGTAGCAGGTCATGTCGACCATGTCCGCATTGCGTTCGACACCGTTGAGAAATACTGCTTCCGAAATCGCTGAGAACAGAGTGTTCTTGCGTCCGTGGTCATGCGCGGCGTACTCGCCAACAAAAATCAGCGGTTTGTTCCGGTCGAAATCGTCAAACCTGCCTTCGTTTTTGAGAAACCAATTCGGCGGCATGTAATAGTGCTCGTCCGAACTGTAGACGTTGTCCTTGGTCATCAGATCATAGATCGGGATTCCTGCGCCGAGCCCAGAGGTTCCAATGATTTTGATCTCTGGATAGGCTTCGCGTATCGCTTTGGAAAACAAGGGAAACCGTTGACGCATGTCTGGCGTGTCATGTTCTTCGTTGCCGAGGCAAACAAACTCGAGGTTGAACGGTTTGGGATGGCCCATTTCCGCACGCAGTTGTCCCCACAGACTCGTTGTTGGGCCGTTCGCAAACTCGATGAGGTCGAGGGCATCCTGGATGTGCGGCCCGAGTTCATCGATCGGGACGAAATCGTTGCCACGAAAACCGCAGCCCACTCCGATCGGAATGACCGGAAGTGGAGCCATCTCGAGGTCTTCGCACAACTGAAAATACTCGAAGAACCCGAGTCCGTATGATTGGTGGTAGCCCCACAGGTTCCAGTTTGGTTTGCGTTGGGCGATGTCGCCGACGCTGTCTTTCCAGTTGTATCGGTTGTCGTACCCGCTGCCATGGGCGATGCAACCGCCGGGAAAACGAAAGAATTTCGGATTCAATTCTTTCAACGCCAGGACCAGGTCTTTTCGCAGTCCGTTTCTGCGTCCCTTGAAAGTGTTTTGAGGGAATAGCGAAACCATGTCGAGGTGCAGCGTGCCTTCCCCCGAGGTGGTTACGAGTAGGGAGGCTTCGTCGGTTGACTGGTTCGCAGTGATGATGCCTTCTAGTTTTTTCCAGTCGCCATCGACACCTTGCAGGCGGACGCTCCCGCAGTCTGAGCCATCTTTCGATTCGAGCCTGATCGTTAATGATGAGTCACCGGACCAGTCCTTCGCACGCGCGTAGAGTGACACGTTGTAGCGGGCACCTTGATCCAAATGGATTCCGTCGTAGCCCTTGTTACTCACACCGACTTCGCCACTCTTTGTAATTTGCAATTCGACATAATTGCGATTGTTCGGGTTCAGCGGTTCCGCGTCGGTGACTTGGGTTTCCGCGTGACCGCCGCTTCGTTGGATCGTGTTCCAAGCGTAGAGAGGATGGAGCCCTTGTCCACGACGATTGTTTGTAAGCGAGTAGTATTCGAACGAGCGGTTTTGCACTAACTCTGCATACAATCCACCATCGGCCGCGTAGTTGATGTCTTCAAAAAACAGACCATACAAGTGAGGGCTGAGTTCGACGGTAGGTTGATCGCAGAAGACTTGGATCTCAGCGGTTCCTTCCGCGTCGGCTACGTTCATGGCAGTGAGGGTCAATAAGGTTGCCAGTATTAGCGCGGTGTTGTACTTGGCGAAGCAGGCTCCGCGTACGCGTTCAAACGTGTTGTTCATTGGGGGGCCTTTGTTAAGGCGAGTGGGGATAGGGGGGAGGAACGAGATGTGGGAGGGAAGATGCGCTTGCATCGAACTCGATGGAGAGATGGTCTCTCAATACGCTTGATCGTTCAATGCAATTCCACGCAGAAAAATATCGATATCACGCTGATGGCCCCATGTTGGGTCTTGGGGGCATTGCTCTGTGGGTATGTTTGAATCAAGGTTCTACAACCGAGAGCGTGATGCCCGCGCAGGCGATCGATGCCGCAGTGCCCGACTTCTTTGGTCGTCTAGTTCTGATGAAAGATGAAGCGACAGGAATCGCGAGGTGGAAGGTCCACTTTGCATCTCTGTCAAACGAAAACGAGAGAGCGTTCGATGCGAATTCATATTGCTGTGCTGATGGTGTTTCATTTGTCAGCTTCGCAGTTGTGTACCAACACGTCTTCCGCTGACTTGCAGCTCGTTTGGGCGGATGAATTTGAGGTTGATGGTGCACCCGATCCGAAAAATTGGAACTACGAACTTGGCTTTGCCCGCAATCGTGAACTGCAGTGGTACCAGCGACAAAACGCCTACTGCCAAGGTGGCCGGCTGGTTATCGAAGGTCGCCGAGAACGTAGGAAAAATCCCAACTACGAGGCGGGCAGCAAGACTTGGAAGACGCAGCGAAAGTTCGCGGAATACACGTCTGCTTCGTTGACGACTCGGGGCCTTCAGAGTTGGAAGTACGGCCGGTTTGAAGTGAAAGCGAGAATCACGGCAAAGCCAGGGCTTTGGCCCGCGATTTGGTTTCTAGGTGTGGAAGGAGAATGGCCGAGTAACGGTGAAATCGATCTGATGGAGTACTACGACGGGAACATTTTGGCGAATGCGTGCTGGGGAACGCGACAACGTTGGAATGCAAAGTGGGATAGCATCAAAAAGCCGGTAGACTCGTTTGGCGATCCGACATGGGATGAAAGGTTCCATGTATGGAGAATGGATTGGGATGCCGACAGCATCAAGTTGTTTGTGGATGATCGGTTGCTCAATACGATCGATGTTCGCAAGACATTAAATCCGACCGACCGAGGACCGAAAAACCCTTTCCGGCAACCTCACTATTTGTTACTCAACCTTGCAATCGGTGGTGCCAACGGTGGTGATCCGGCGGGCACCACCTTTCCAACGCGATATGAGATTGAATACGTTCGAGTTTATCAGTGAATCGCAGTTTCGAGTCGCGAGACGTTGATCCTGCGTCTACATCCTGCCGAGTCCGGGGGCGATGTGATAGTAGATTTCATTGTTTCGGAGCGTTTGTTTGAAGTCTCTTAGTTTGGTTTCCGCGTCGATGATCGCGACTTCAACTCCAGCGATTTCTGCGAGGTCTTCGATGTACTCGGTCGTCACGCTGTAGCTGAATCCGGTGTGGTGGGCACCACCGGCATAGATCCACGATCCGACAGCGGTTTTTAGATCAGGCCGGCACTTCCAAACCGCGCGGGCTACCGGAAGTTTGGGCAGATCATGAGGTGGTTTGATCGCATCCACCTCGTTGACCAGCAACCGGAACCGATTCCCAAGGTCCATCATCGCGACGTTGACTGCGGCACCTTCGTGTGCGTCAAAGATCATTCGTACAGGATCGTCCTGACCACCAATCCCCAGCGGATGAATATCGATTGTCGGTTTATGCGAGGCAATCGACGGGCAGATCTCGAGCATATGAGATCCCAGGACGAGTTGTCCGTTGGGGTTCAGTTCATAGGTATAGTCTTCCATGAAGGACGTCCCACCAGGCATGTCGGCGGACATGGTTTTCATTGCACGAACGAGTGCAGCGGTTTTCCAATCGCCTTCACCCGCGTAGCCATAGCCGTCGGCCATCAACCGTTGTACCGCCAAGCCTGGTAACTGCGTCAGGCCGTGCAGGTCTTCAAACGTGTCGGTGAAGCCAATGAAATCGCCATCTTCGAGAAAGGCTCGCAGTCCGAGTTCTTGGCGGGCGTTGTAGCGAAGTGCGTCGTGGCGTTCGCCTCCGCGACGGAGAGCGGCGGCGACATCATATTGCGATTCGTATTGAGCACATAAGTCAGTGACCGCACTTTCGTTGATCCCGTTCATGGCCTCAACCAGGTCGCCGACGCCGTGCGTGTTGACGGAGAAGCCGAATCGTGCTTCGGCCGCTACCTTGTCGCCTTCGGTCACGGCAACGTAACGCATGTTATCGCCGATGCGTACGAACTTGCCTCCCTGCCAATCAGCCCAGGCGTGGGCGACCCGCATCCAAACGGCGACTCGGTCTTGGACTTCCTCATCACTCCAGTGGCCGACGACGACTTTCCGTCCGAGACGCAGACGCGTGTGAATGAATCCATGTTCGCGATCACCGTGAGCGGCTTGGTTCAGATTCATGAAGTCCATGTCGATATCTGCCCATGGCAAATCTCGATTGAACTGAGTCGCAAGGTGCAATACCGGTTTGGCGAGCTGCAGCAAGCCACCGATCCACATCTTGGAAGGCGAAAAGGTGTGGCACCAAAGGATGACGCCTGCGCAGTCTTCGGAGTTGTTGGCTTCCAGGCAACGTGCGCGAATTTCTTCGGGACGGGTGACGATCGGTTTGAAAACCAGGTTCAACGGCAAACGCCCAGATTTGTTCAATTCGTTGACGATCTGCTGCGAGTTTTCCGCGACCTGTTTGAGAGGTCCTTCGCCGTATAGGTGTTGTGAACCGGTGATAAACCAGATTTCGGGTTTTGGCATGTTGCTCATGAGCGGACGAGTTCGACGTGGGGACGGGCTTCTGTTGGTTGAGTGTCGGTGTCAGAGGAATGATCGGGTTTCTGCGACAACGTTTTGATTTGGATGAGTTCCTTCATCACGTCGGAAAGATCGACTGAATGGCGAACGCCACCGAAGGAATCGTGAATTTGACGGTAGAGCGTGAAGAGTTGGTCGTAAATTATCTGATTTGCGGCAATGGGGCGGTAGCTGACGTCTTTGAGGGAAGTCATCGAGTCCTGCGCGGTACGGAAGTTAGGATGTTCCCCGGCGAGGACCGCGGCGGATATGGCGCCGCCGAGTGCACACGCTTGGCTCGATCCGGCAACGAGCATCGTACAGCCGGTGATGTCGGCGTAAATCTGCATCAGCAACGGGTTCTTCTCTGCGATACCACCAGCACATACGACTCGATCAATCGGGACACCATATTCTGCAATGCGTTCGATAATGGTTCGGGCTCCAAAGGCGGTCGCTTCGATCAACGAACGATAGATTTCCGCGCGAGTGGTGTGCAGCGTTTGCCCGAGCATTAAACCACTGAGCATCGGATCGACCAGCGTTGTGCGATTGCCGTTGTTCCAATCGAGAGCGAGCAGACCGCTTTGGCCGGGCGCGAGAGATTCGGCTTCGAGGGAGAGTCTCGCGTGCAGCGCGGCATCACCCCCGCACACGCCTTCGACCCACCACTTGAAGATGTCACCGACGGCACTCTGCCCGGCTTCGATACCGTAGTAGTCTGGCAAAATGGCGCCTGGCACGATGCCGCAGATGCCCGGTATATCCGCGATGGACTTACTTTCGTGGACAACCACGCAGTCACACGTCGAGGTGCCGATGACTTTGACGAGCGTTCCCTCGTCGATACCGCAACCGATGGCACCGTAGTGCACATCGAATTCACCGATGGCGATCGGGATTCCGGCAGTCAGCCCCAGTTGATTCGCCCATTTGTCGCACAGTGTGCCAGCGGCTTCGGTGGCATCGTACGCCGTTTCGTAGAGGCGATCACGAAGTTCGGAGAGTGCCGGATCGAGCATTGATAGAAACTCTTTGTCTGGCAGGCCACCCCATTGGTCGCTGTACAACGCTTTATGCCCGGCGGCACAGATCCCGCGTTTGATTTCCCGCGGGTCATTCACTCCTGCCAGAACCGAAGGAATGAAGTCACACAGTTCGACCCAACTGAACGCGGCGTCGAATACATCGGGTGATGAATTCAGGCAGTGCCAAATCTTGCTCCAGAACCATTCCGACGAATAGGTGTTGCCGCACTTGGCGATGTAATCCGGCCGATGTTCCTTGGCGAGTGCAGTGATCGTGGCCGCTTCCTGGTGGCTGGTGTGGTCTTTCCACAACCAACACTGCGCCGCCAAGTACTTCGACCATGATTCGTTTAACGCCAATGGGATATTGTTTTCATCGACCGGGATTGGGCTGGATCCGGTGGTATCAACGCCGATGCCGATAATTTTGTCGGCGGAGAAACCGGCAACGTTGGACGCGTTTTCGATGGCCCCTCGCACGGACTTTTCCAAGCCGAGCAGATAGTCGCCGGGGTGTTGGCGGGCGAGGTGATGATCCTGCGGATCGAGCAAGATACCTTGCTGTCCGCTGGGGTAATCAAACACGCAACTGCCTAGTTCGAACCCATCAGCAACGTCCACTACGATCGCACGAACGGAGTTGGATCCATAGTCAATTCCAAGCGTGTACGGCATTTTTCTGTGCTCCTTGTAGATACTCTGTTCGACGATCAAACGTGGTGTGATCCGCGAATGCCGGCGATGACGCCCCTCGTGGAGACGGCGTCAACTCAACCAAAAACTGAAATAGAGGTAAACGCCGATGACCATACCGAGGACAGCCACGGAGGCGACGACATCGGTGGCAGTCCAACTGTTTCGAATCGCCAAGCGGTCTTCTGGCGACAGCCCGCCCCAGGTGATACCGTTCGTCTTTTCCTCTCCCGGCGATTCCGTCAGCAATGACAAACCGACCACGATGGCGACACTGATAAGCAGCAAGACGCCGGAGTAGTAAAGGAAATTGAAGTCCGCGATGTCTTTCCAAATTCCGCTTTGTACTTCCAGGGAAGTCGTGACGGCTTCGACGGTCAGTTTGCCCATTCCGAGGACGAAGCCGATGATCAATCCCCAGAACGCTCCGGTCGCATTGACCCGTCGCCAGAAGAGTCCGAGCAGAAAGACGGCAGTGATCGGAGGCGCGAGATAGCTTTGGACACCTTGCAGGTATTTGTAGATGCCGCCGCCTGCCATCGCTTTCATAATCGGGATCCAGATCAGGCCCGCGATGACGACAGCAACCGTTGCCAAGCGACCGATGTAGACGTAGTGCTTTTCGGTTTTACCTGGTCGGAGTTTTTCATAGATGTCGATCGTGAACAGAGTCGCACACGAATTAAACAGTGATGCGAGTGAGCTCATCAGGGCCGACATTAATCCCGCGACCACGAGACCACGCAAACCGATTGGAAGCAGTCCGGTCACCATCGTGGCGAAGACTTGGTCGCCATCAATCTCACCACTGCTCCGCGTTGGGATGGAGATGCTGCCTTTTTGATGAAGAGCCCAACCGATCATGCCGGGGATCAGGAAGATCATCACCGGCCAGACCTTCAGGAAGCCGCCAAAGATGGCGCCGCGTCGTGCTTCGGTCAGGTCTTTCGAAGCCAGTGTTCGTTGGACAATGTATTGGTCGGTGCACCAGTACCAGATGCCGATCACGGGCGAGGCGATCAAAATACCGAGCCAAGGGAAGTCGCCGTTTTTCCACCAAGGCACACCCTCCTGAACGAGTGGACGCCACAATGCGAATTCGGCTTTTGATGCCGACGCGGTCGCCTGCAGTTCTCCCCAACCGCCGAGTTCTCGCAGTCCGAACCAAGTAATGAAGAACGACCCGAGAAGCAGCACCACCGTTTGTGCCACCTCGGTATAAAGCACCGCACGCAGTCCACCGAAAACGGTGTAGACTCCCGTCAAAATCACGGTAACGAAGGCACCGACCCAGAACGCGTTTTCGGGGGTGCCAAACGTATCGGGGAGCAGGCTCATGAACACGAGAGCCCCGGCGTATACCGTGACTGACACTTTGGTGAAAACGTATGCCAGCAAGCTGACGATCGACAGCACCCAACGCGTTCGGGAATCGAACCGACGTTCGAGAAATTCCGGCATCGTGAAGACACCGCTGCGATAGTAGAACGGGACGAACACCCACGCGAGTAACAACATCACCCACGCGTGTAATTCCCAGTGGGCCATCGCCATCCCGGAAGACGCCCCGTTGCCCGCCAAGCCTACGATGTGTTCGGAACCGATGTTCGAGGCGAAGAGCGATGCCCCGATCACAAACCAACTGGCGTGTCGCCCTGCGAGGAAGTAATCCGATGTCGATGAAATTTGTTTGGAGGACCAGTGCACAATGGCAACCAATCCCATGAAATAGATGGCGACAACAACCCAGTCAAAGATTTGCATGGTGGGGACCTAATCAGTATTGAGTGCTTGCAGAGGAGTTAGAAGGTTGGCCGTAGTAGGCGGCCGACCCGTGCTTGCGACGATAGTGCTTTTCAAGCACGTAGGATTCTAACTCTTGGGCGCTATGCGTGCCCTGCTGCATGGCCTGCAGAGTGCTCTGCTGCGTGGCCAATGCCATTTCTGCAACCGCCTCCAACGCGACGGCGTTTTCAACCGACTTTTTCGCCGACGGTCCCCACACGAACGGCGCGTGCCCGGCTACCAATACTGCTGGCATCGACTGCGGATCCAGGTTTGCAAATCGTTCCACGATCACGGCCCCGGTGTTCGCTTCGTACCCGGTCTCGACCTCTTCTTCGGTCAACGGACGGGTGACAGGCACTGGACCATAGAAGTGATCCGCGTGCGTTGTCCCCAAACATGGAATCTCACACCGCGCCTGCGCGTACACCGTTCCGTAGCGACTGTGCGTATGAGTGATCCCACCGATGCCGATAAACGAACGATACAGCAACATGTGAGTCGCCGTATCACTCGATGGTCTTAAGTCGCCTTCGACGGAGTTTCCATCGAGGTCAACAACGACCATCTTTTGTGGTGTTAGCTCCTCGTAGGAGACTCCACTCGGTTTAATAACAATGAGTTCACTGTCGGAGTCATAGCCGCTAACGTTGCCCCAAGTCAGTGTGACGAGGTGATGACGCACCAAATCACGGTTCGCTTCACATACCTCCTTCTTCAACCGGTCGAGCATCTCTATGTCAATGTTGAGGGGAATCGAGAGCCCTCAAGGTTGTCATGAAGGCAGTTGCTGCGACGCTCGCACGTCGGAAGATGATGTTAGCTCTGTCTGCGCACGTTGACTATCCAAACCTTGCGCACAATAATGTCGCTTTTGCGTAATCAAAGGTGGCACGTGAGTGACTCGGCAAAAGTGGCGTTGTTAATTGAGACGTCGCGAGGTTATGGGCGGCAACTGCTGCGTGGGATCGCCCGCTATTCACGACTGCACGGGCCTTGGGATTTCTATCTCGTGCCTGGTGACTTCAAGCAAGCGTTGCCTCGTATGAAGCGTTGGGGTGGGGCCGGGATCATCGCGCGACTCGAGACACCTCAAATCGCGAAAGACGTTCTCGCATCGGGTTTGCCGACGATCGCGTTGGACTTAAAGCAAGAAGAACGCGAAACGAATCATCCGTTATCGAAGCTCAGCGAGATCTCGTCTGATTCGTACGGTGCCGCTCAATTGGCTGCACAGCATTTGCTCGAACGTCGGTTTCAGAACTTCGCGTATGTGGGAGTGCGTGGACGCGTTTGGTCCGATCTTCGCGAACAGAGTTTTTGCAAACACATCGAGGAGGCGGGTTATTCGGTTGAGGTTTACCGGGGTCCGCGGAGTAAACGTGAACGAGAGTGGGACCGTGAACAGCACCAGTTGGCTGAATGGCTTTCGAACCTTCCCAAGCCAGCAGGCGTGATGGCGTGCAACGACGACCGTGGCCGAGAGGTTCTCGAGGCATGTTACAACGCGGAAATACGAGTGCCCGAAGAGTTTGCGGTGATCGGAGTTGATGACGACGATCTTCTTTGTGAGCTCGCTGATCCGCCGCTCACGAGTGTCGCACTCGATGCCGAGGGCACTGGGTTTCGTGCGGCAGCGTTGTTGGATCAGATGATGAAACGGAAGGTGCGCAAGCCGCAGCGATTGCTGGCCAAACCGCTGCACGTTGTCACGCGTCGATCGACAGACATTTTTGCCATCGAAGATTCCGACGTTGCCGCGGCCATGCGATTCATTCACGAGAACGCTACCAAGCCGATTCAGATTGATGACGTGGTTCGATACGTTGCCATTTCACGGAGAAATATCGAAACGCGTTTTCGGAAGGTCGTTGGTCGGACGTTGCATGAAGAACTGCAGCGGGTGCGAATGGAGCGAGCCAAGCGGTTTTTGTTGGAAACGGATCTGCCGATCCCGCAAATCGCCGACGCGATCGGTTTCGGAACGCCATCTTATTTTATTCAAGTGTTCCGGGCAGCTCACGGTGTGACGCCGTCAAGGTTTCGCCGTCAAATTAGAAATGAAACCAGCTAAAGCGATCTCACCGGGGTGTTGTCTGCACTATGCGATTTAACTCCTTCGTGGTCCCGCGATTTTGATGGGGCACGCCATCGTTGATTGCGACGGGGCACAAAGAAAACACGCTCTTGCGAGCGTGTTTGTCGTTGTTCAAAGCATCACTGTATTATTGTTGATCGGGAATGCTTCGAGATCCTCTGGAGCGGTCTGAGAAGGCATCTTTGGAAGTTTCTCCGTAGTTACTAAAACGCTCTTCTCTCGCGGGATCAGTCTGGATCACCGTGTTTTCTTCTTGCCCGCAGCCGGCGGTCGGCAGGCTGAGAGCGCACAGGGCCAACAGCAGCCAAGACTTCCTTCTCATCAAATTCTCTTTCAGGTATAAGGTCGGATCAGCGGAGCATGGAGCTCGGCCCAGTTAAAATTCTTGGTCGATAACTTCTTTGCTGGCACGAGTGCCGAGGGCTCCCCAAAGTCCGAATGGGCTTGGTGAACCAGGGACGGTTGGTGCGCCAGGGCGGTTGGTGGCGTGGTCCCAGAAGACCATGCCGTTATGAGATCCGGTATCAATCGATTCGGTGATGAACTTGACGGCACCGTCACCCATCAATACGTGTGCCCCGCCTTGGTGGCGACTGCTCGCACTGGCCATGATTTCTGACCCAGGGTTACCGTCGATGATGCACAATTCCGAGTTCGGAGCCTTGATCGTGGTGAAGGATGTTTGCAGTGGTTCGCCAACTGCCCACATGTAGCCACGTCCAAAATCGGAGTTAACGAGTCCGCCGTCGCCTGGGTCGCTGCCCGGTGAGGCTTGAGGGACCGAGGCGTCCCAAAACTGAGGACGCTCGGCACTAATCAAGGACGCGCAGTGATTGCGATTGTCCGTCAGGCTCCACCATGCTCCCGGGTTGTTCAACGCGGCGGTGGTGATGTCTCGGTCACCGAGGTCGGTGTTCATTTCACCTGCGGCGATCGTGTTAGCGAGGCCATCAAGAACATCACGGAACCTTGATTTCAACATCGGTTTGAAGAAGCCACGGTAGTGCGCCCGAGCGTCGTTGACGAGAATGTCACCCCATCGTTCGCCACCGAACCAAGGGTGGTAGGGACCGTAATTGGTCATCGCGTCGTCGCCAACGCATGCGGCGTAATTGCTGCGGCCGAGCGATGGCAGTCCCTTCCCTGGATCGCTTGGGCAGCGGAAGGTTGGAATCTCCGTCGCCCACGGTCCGTACGTTCCGATGTAAGGGGCGGGGCCCATGGCAGGCCACGGCGGCGACTTAGCCGAGCCATCGGCGTTGCTAGCGTTGGGGTTGGAAATCTGTTCCCACAATGCTTGCTGCTCGACGAATGGCAAGATTCCGACGAGGTAGCTGAGGATCTGCTGGTTGTTGAGTTGGTTCGTGCCGCCACCGCTGGATTGGGTTCCGCCCATGTGCGTCGGGATTTGATTGAAGGCCGCGTGATAGTTGTGGAGTCCCAATCCGATTTGCTTGAAGTTGTTGCTGCAACTCATGCGACGTGCGGCCTCGCGGGCCGCTTGTACGGCGGGCAGGAGCAACCCGACCAACACACCAATGATCGCGATCACAACAAGCAATTCCACCAGTGTGAATGCTCGTTTTGCCTTCTGTGGGCAAACTCTTTGAGGACTCATGTCTGCAACTCCAGTTCAATTTATAACGATGAACAAAATCGGACTGTTTCTAAACGGCGAAGGCCGAAAGGTGTTTTGGAAACAAATCCGCGGCACCAATCAAAACAGTTTCAAGGGGAAATAACGCCTTTCCCGGTATTGGGATCGGTTGTCCAAGAGGAACGCGTTTAGGTGACACTCTTGAACGTTAGGGGCAATTATAGGTTTGGTTCTCGGGTATTCTATCCGGCATTGCGCACAAAAATGTCGTTTTTGCGTATGGGGCAACGGATGAGCAAACCGCATTGTGAGGAACCAAGTCGCGGCACCGGTGAGGGCGGCACTCGTGTAACCGGAAGGTTGCGCGACGACGCACGTTGCAATTTTCCACCACCGCGACGCTTAGGTTTTATCCGATCACCTCGGTAAATTGATCAGCCCCCAGACGCTGGTTTCGGGGATATCCTGGAAACCGCGGCTAACGCCGATCGGCTCATTCATATTCGAATCGGTTTCTTGTCGCAGAGTTTCTCGAGCATCGCGAGAAGGTGAGTTCATTGCTTGTTTATCGTAGTCAGATTGTTTGGGGCATTGTCGGTGCCGCGTTGTCGTTGTGCGCGCAGTTCGGTTGCAGCCGAACCGACGAGAGTATGCCGGCAGAGAGAAAGCTGGGGCCGATACCAGTGGACTCACAGATCGATCCTTTGCAACGTTTGCGTTTAGCCGTTGAGCGGGAACGCTGGCAGGAGGCATGGGAAGGTTCCAACGCTGCCTTGACGCAACATCCGGATGACGCGGAGGTGATTTACCTGGTCGCAAATGTCGCTCAGAAAGTTGGAAAGCCCGACGTTGCTGCAGAACTTGTGATGGATGCGTGCCGTGCCGAGAATTTTCAAGATGTGGCGGGGATCAAGAGAGCGATGGAGGCATTGTTGAAGGTCGGGCGGCTATACGATTGTCTGGACCTTTTTGAAGATGCGTTGGAAGTCGATCCAAATTTGCATGAGATTCGACAATACTTTTACGACATGTGTTGGGGAGCGGAAGACCGACGGAGAGCGATTCCTCACGGTCGACTTTTGGTGAAGTATCGCCAGTTTGATTTGCCTTTGCTGTTAACGCTCAGTTCCACCGAATCGGGAACGGATCGATTGGAGTCTTTTGTGGCGATGGCCAAGCGTCATCCGCGAGACAAGCGACCTCTCGTTGCCGAAGCAAAGTATCGTTTCGATCAGGGCGAGTTCACGCGGGCAGAAGCGACTCTCCGTCAGGTTCTCGAGACTCACCCCGAACACTTGCCCGCCAACGCACTGCTATGTCGTGTGTTGATCGCAAAGGCTGCGTACGACGAGTTTGCGAAACTCCCGGTCGAACTCTCTGACGGCATCGATGGCTATCCCGACTATTGGTTAGCCGTGGGTGATTGGTGCTGGTACGCCGGTCGGCAACCGGAGGCAGCGCGAGCGTACTGGGAGGCGGCGCGGCGGGACGCAGATGGCCGCGAATATTGGCTCAAACTAGCGACTTCGCTGAGGCAACTCGATCACGAGACTCACGGGATTGATGATTTGACTCTTTCTTCTGTTGAGAATCGAGTAAGGTTGCTGACCCTTTTTAGCGATGCGACGACACGATTTCGCACCTATCCTTCGCAGGCTGTTGCTGTTGAAATTGCCGAAGCCCTGCAAAACCTGGGGCGTCTATGGGAGGCCGAAGCCTGGGCCGCGATTGCGACTCGGCTACCTCGCGATCCTGCTGTGCCGGTTGCTCAGATTCGTGAGTCGATCGTGTGTTCGTTGCGAAAAGACACTCCTTGGCAGATTGATGAGAAGCACCCCGAGTTACGGATCGATCTTAGCCATCTCGTTGTTCCGCGATTGGATTCGCTTGGAAGAATCGCTGACCAACGAGACCAGAAGCAAATGCGCATCTGCCGGCGTTCCGAACGTCTGCGATTGAAGAATGAGGCGAATGAGCGATCGTTGACGTTCTTTGGGCGTACGGCTGATGACCTGGATCGTCCAGGAGTGATGCATTACCAAACGTTGGGCTGTGGCGGTGGAGCTATCGACTACAACCTCGATGGCTGGCCGGATTTGTACTTCGCGGCGGCGGGCGGCACCCCGCCAAATCGAGATTCGAGTCCGAATGCACTTTGGATCAATCGAGGAGGCACATTTGTCGACGTGAGCCGTGAGTCTGGGACCGATGACACCGGTTTTGGTCAAGGAGTCGCAGTCGGGGATGTCAACGAAGATGGTTTTCCCGATTTATTGATATTGAACTACGGTCCGAATGTTCTATTTATCAACAACGGCGATGGCACATTCACTGACGCGAGCGAACGGTTGCCGAGCGAGGGCCAGGAAGTCGTTTGGTCATCGAGCGGTGCGATCGCTGATTGGAACCAAGACGGGTTGGCGGATCTGACGATTCTTAACTACGGAAAAGGTCTCGAACCGGTAACCAAGAAATGTTTTGGGACGAGCAAGAGTCTCGCACGAGCCTGCGCCCCGCTCAATTTCAAAGCAGCAGCGGATCGATTTTGCTTGAACTCTCAGACGGGAGAGTTTGCCGACCAGGCATCGTTGCAGCCCACCGCGTCGAACCTCGGCCGAGGACTCGGTGTGATTGCGGGTGACCTTGACCAAGTACCCGGCGTGGATCTTTTTGTCGCCAACGATCAGTCAAGCAACCACTACTGGAGCAGATCCGAGAGTAAGGAATATTCCTTGAAGGAATCCGCGATCGTTCGAGGACTGGGGGCGAGCAATGATTCGCCGTATCAAGGGTCCATGGGTTTGGCGACAGGAGATTTCGATCGCGATGGAGACTTCGATCTCTTCGTCACGAATTTCCATCAGGAGTGTAATACCTATCACGACCAACTGAGTCCGGGGGGCTGGCGAGACCAAACGATGCCGCAGCGACTGTATTCGGCCACGTTACCGATGGTGGGGTTCGGGTCGCAGGCCGTGGATCTCGATAATGATGGTTGGCTCGAACTCATTGTCACCAACGGTCACGTGGATCGTTATCCAGGTGAGAAGTCCGGTTCGTATGCGCAGCCGATGCAAGTCTTTCGGCGTAATACCGTCGATGATTATGAATCGATTGCTGAGCTGATTGACGGAGAATACATCAGTGCCACGCATGTCGGGCGGGCCCTGTGGACGGTCGATGCCAACCGTGACGGGCGGACGGATCTAGTCATCACTCATCAAACCGAACCGGTCGCGTTGTTGGTCAATCAAACCGAAGAGTCTGGTGATTGGATCGGGTTGCAGTTGGTGGGGCGAGATTGCTCGCGGGATGCCATTGGTGCCGTTGTCGAAATTGAATCCAACGATCGGCGCTGGGTGGTGCCGCTGACGTCGGGCGATGGTTACCTGTGCAGCAACGAGCGGATTCTGCGGGTCGGGTTAGGCGAGTCTGCCGGTGAGTGCGACGTCGTGGTGAAGTGGGCCTGTGGAACGCAGCAACGTTATCCGGGATTAAAGCCCAATGTGACATGGCTGTGTGTCGAGGCCGACCACGATGCCTACGATCTATCTACTGACCAAAACGTCGCGACTACCCAATGAGTTCCAACCCAGAGACCTTTACCCAAGCGATCTCGAATCGTAGCGAGATTCAAACACATCGAAATCCAAAAACCGCGAGGGCATGTCCGGTTCGTTTGCCGCAGCCCTGTCCGTTCGGGTGTCCTGTCGCCTGCAGTGTTCTCATCGCAATCTTGGATTGACGGTTGTCGACACGCAGTTGGTACCGCAGGCGTGGATGGTGAGTCACCTACGCGGGCGGGCGGTTCCGTTTCGGTCGTTAGCGACGGGCACGCCAAAGTTGGGTGTACCGTCATCGTTCCACAGCAGCACCTGCGCGCGTGTTGCACGGTCCGGGTTGTTCAGAGGATCGCCCTTGATTGTTTCGTAGTCGCGGGAGTGATAAACCAAGATATCCGTGTTCCCGTCGGGTGAGGTGGTGAAGCAGTTGTGTCCAGGGCCGAATTGGCTGGTTTCGGGATGGCTCTTCAGCACTGGGGTTGGTGATTTGATCCACGATTTCGGATCGAGCAGGTTGGCATTCTCATCGGCGGTAAGCAAGCCAAGGCAATAATTCGCATCCGTTGCGCTGGCCGAATACGTCATGAAGAGTTTTCCGTTTCTGTGAATAAACGCGGGAGCTTCGTTGACGTTATGTCCGATGCGTTCCCAAGGCAGATCCGGTTTGGTGATCGCTACCTGTTGTCCGGTGATGGACCAAGGCGTGTCCATTTCAGCGAGAAAGATCCGCGTGCCACGTTCTTCCGGAACGCTTTGCGCCCACGCGAGGTATCTCTTTCCGAGGTGCCGGAAGGTGGTGGCATCTAAGGTGAATGATTCCCAGTTCATCTTGAGCTGGCCTTTTTCAACCCACGGACTTTCGAGTGGGTCGGAGGCATCACACTCGAGTACGTATTGGCGAATATCCCAGATCGCCTCGGCACGTCCGGCTGCGAAGTAAATGTACCATTTGCCATCGATAAAATGGATCTCGGGGGCCCAGATGTGATGGCTCATTGGACCGTTGTCGTGTTTTCGCCAGACGACTTTTGCCTCGGCGTTGGATAATTCGCCAAGCGTTTTTGCTTTCCGCAGTTCGATGCGATCGTATTGCGGGACCGTTGCGGTGAAGTAGTACCATCCGTCGCTATGCAAGGTAACGTGCGGGTCGGCGCGTTGCCAAAGAATCGGGTTCGGCCACTGAAGTTTTGGTTCGGCAGCTCCTGCAGTCGCAGTGATCAAAAGAAAACAGAGAATGGTGCGCATTTCGTTTCGTATCGTCAGAGGAGAACGAAGCCACGCCGTACACGTGTAGAGCGAGGCATCCACGGTTATTCGCGGTGAATCATGTCAGGCGGGATTGCAAGAAGATGCGTCTTTCCGACAGACGCGTTGCGTTGTCGCTATTTCACTCCGAAGCGATAGACCGTGGTGGTCTCGTACTTCTCGCCGGGACGCAGGGTGGTGCTCGGCCATTCGGGGCGATTCGGGCTGTCTGGGCTGTGTTGTGTTTCCAGGCAAAGTCCACTGCGGTGTTGGTAAGGCTTGCCCGATTTGCCGATCAAGTTTCCGTTCAAAAAGTTGCCCCCGTAGAACTGAATCGCGGGTTCGGTGGTGAGCACATCGAGCACGCGGCCGCTATGAGCTTCATACAAAGTCGCGGCCAATTCGAGTCCGGCCTCTTCCCGGTCGAGTACCCAGTTGTGGTCGTAACCGAGGCCGTGTTGCAGTTGGGGATCGTTTGACTGAAGGTCGCGCCCGATCGGTTTGGGGGCGCGAAAGTCGAAAGGCGTTCCTGCCACGTCACGGAGTTCGCCGGTAGGAATCAGTCCTGAATCGACGGGTGTGAATTTGGACGCGTTAATTCGGAGAATGTGGTCGTTTATCGTCGGTTCCCCTTCTCCGGCCAGGTTGAAGTAGGTGTGATTGGTGACGTTGACGACCGTTGGTTTGTCCGTGGTGGCTTCGTAGTGCATGACGATTGCGTTTTCATTCGTCAGCGTATACGAGACACTCAAGGTCAAATTTCCCGGGTAGCCTTCTTCGCCATCGCGGGCTCGATAAGTCATTTTGACACCGTTGTCGACTCGTTCGGCGTCCCAGACGACTTTGTCGAAGCCCATCTGTCCTCCGTGAAGGTGGTTTTCACCATCGTTGGTAGCAAGAGTGTATTCCTTGCCGTCGAGAGTGAACTGGCCTTGCGCGATGCGATTGCCGTAGCGACCGACGACACTGCCGAAATACGGTCGATTCGCCGCGTTGATGTAGCTTTCCACGTTGTCGTAACCGAGAGCCACGTCCGCCATGTCGCCGTTGCGGTCGGGGACGATGATCGAGGTAATGGTCGCGCCATAGTTGGTGATTTTTACCACCATGTTGTTTTGGTTGGTCAGCGTGTAGAGGTTGATGGAGTCAAAATCCGAAACCTCTGCGGCAGGAGCGATGCAGCATGTCATGATTGCCGTGACGACGAGCAGAAAGAGTCTTCGAATCAAGGAAGTTGCCATGAGATAGAGAGGCCAAATTTGGATGTGGGGACATCGAACCGGTGAGCAGACGAGTGCGTTTGAAAAGGCACGCTCGCCAAGGATAGCCGTGCGGTTTGGCCCGGTCACTAAATCTTTGCGCAAACAAGTATCAACTATGCGCAGTCTCTTTCGCTGACTCTGCTGCGCGTTGTTGTCGAGTTCCCACAGGTTAGAGTCGACTCTGAAGAGGTATCGCCGAATTTCTCCAGGCGTGCGTTTGCGACGGCTAGGCTATCGGGTTGCCGGCGCGGCGTACCGGATTGCAAAGGGGGATTGCGGCAGGCTCATCCCTTCACCCAAGTAAAAACCGGTATGGGCGGGTTGGTTGTATCCGACGTTTTGCCAATCAACGGAAACCCGATAGTGAGGATCGTGCATCAGCGTACGCAATCGATATTGCGTGGGGATAGTGCTAACGAAAATCATCAAGCGAGTATTGTCGTTAGAACGTAGGATCAGCTCTTCCCGCCAGTCACCGAGCACGTCGGCGATCAAGCAAGGGTTCGCTTTCGTGCCGTTGTTCTGCGACGCGAAATAGGGATCGCGGTACGCGGTAAGCAACCTCTGGTTGGTGCGTTGTTGCCAGTCCCATTTGTCAATGATCGTCCCGTTGACGAGTTCGCGTAGTAGGTCACCATCCCACCAGATACCCATGTTGGTCCAACGAGGTTTCTTATCGCTGATGGTTTCACCGCGGACGTTGAAGAGTTTGTTGCTCGCGGTCGACCAGAACTCGAAGCCGTTATGTTCTGGATCGATATCGAACGCGACGCCGCGTCCAACGTCTCGGTGCGGGTGCTTCTTCCAAATCGCGGATCCGTCGGATGCACGGAATTCAATTCCGGCGTCGTGGGCGGTTCCTTCGTGAATGTCGAACACCTCGAGGCCTGGTTTTTGCGGATCCATGTCGGTCACGTGTAGAGCGTCCCCGTGGCCCAGTTCGGTGGTGTAGAGTCCGCTGCCATCATCGTCGATCGCGCAACCACCGAACACGATCTCGTCTCGGCCGTCTCCGTCCAGGTCCGCCACGGAGACTTGGTGGTTTCCTTGGCCGATATAACCGGCGAGTTCAGGATGTCCGAGTGTGTCGAAGACCCAAACGTTTTCGAGTTGGTGATTCTTCCACTGCCATGCGGCGATGCAGGTGCGACCGCCTCGTTTCTTGCCGTGGTAGTAGCCTCGAGCGGTGACGAGGAAAGGATGGACGCCGTCGAGATAAGCGATGCAGGAATTGAATCGATCCATTCGGCCGCCATAGTTGTCGCCCCAAACGTCCCAAATTTGGTCGCGTGTTGGGCTGTGCGTGTCCGGATGACGCTGTGGAATGAACGATTGCGTGTCGAGTTTGGCTCCCGTCAGGCCGTCGAATAGGGTCAGGTATTCGGGCCCGCGAAGCACCACGCCATTGGCTCCTCGATAGTCACGGTCGCCTTCGCCGATGACGTTTCCCCGGCCATCAATTGTCCCATCGGCAGTTTTCAACGCGATTTCCGCACGACCGTCACCATCCAAGTCGTAAGCATTCATTTGGGTGATGTGAGCCGAAGCATTGATGTTTGTCCCCAAGTTGATCCGCCATAGATGCTCGCCGTCCAACGTGTAAGCGTCGATTAACACTGGACCTGTGTGGCGATTGGGGTGCCCGCCGCCCCAAGTGTTGGTCGGTTCCCAGCGAAGGATGTACTCATAGCTGCCGTCGCCGTTGAGGTCGGCGACGGTTACGTCATTGGCGGTGTATTGATACTCCTTGCCGTCGGGAGTGGTTCCTGGCTCGGGCTGCTGCAGGGGAATCTCCAGGCATTTTCGAGCCTCCGCGTTGGCGGGCAGTGTTTCGGCGGGCGAAGTTTTGGCGGGCGAAGTTTTAGCGGGCGAAGTTTTAGCGGGTAAAGTGAAGGTGTTGTCGCACTTGTCGTCCGCAGTTTTGGGATCGGCAATCACCCGGTATGTGGTTTCAACGGAAGAGTCCCAACTGTCGTCGATAAACCACGTGTTCTGCAGAGGCGAATCGTTGAGCTGGATCTCTTGGTCCCCCGATATTCGAAAAAGATGGAAGCGGATCTCAGTCGGATCGAGTCCCAGCATTCTCCAGCTAAGAAACACCTTTTCGTTGGATTGGACGATCGCAACCAGCCCACGATCGAGTCGCTCAACGATCGGAACGCGTGGAGGAATCGCGTCGGAAGGCTGCTCGTCTTGTGTTGTTGTGGCGACCAGAGAGATTGGCGGGGATGCGCTCGTGTTCCCGAACGCTTCCTGGTGGGGTCGGGCGGCATGGAAAGGAGAGATCGAGACTGCTGCAAAGGCGGTCATCGCGAAGGTGACTCCCAACGTGATCGTTTGCTGGCGCCAATTCAGGCCGCTCGGATGTTGAATTGGGTGGCGGCGGCGTTTCGCACCGGAAGGCTTGGTGGCTGCTTCGCGAAATATCTGCGGAATGAATGGGTTCGACATTGTTGCAGTTCTTGTTGGTCTGACGCCGCGTAAACTTGTTGGGATAAAGCCACGACATGGTAATCGATTCGTTCTGGGATGTCCGACGTGCGGTTTTCCCAACCCGAGAAGCGAATGCAAAAGGGTAACGCCTCAGTGCCAAATCATCTGAACTGCGAAGTTGATCTCGCACAATGCAAAGAAATCGCACCCTTTCGCACGCAATCCATCTGAGCGACGTTTGAGGGAGCGAAAGGGTGACGCGAAGCAGGCGGCGCAATGCTCCACACCATGAGAACGCATCAACGCCCTGTGTTCTGGGACAGCCATGTTTTGATGGTTTCGAAGACTTCATCGCGACGCGCTTCGATGAGGAGTGAGTGTCGGAGTCCATCGAAGGTCTTCGTGGAGCAGTTTTTTCCTGAGCGTTCACAGAACGTTCGGCTCGTTTCTGGATCACAAATCTCGTCATCGCTACCGGTGAGGAACAGCAACTCGGTGCCGAGGCTGGAGGCTTGTTCGAGGATCTCATGGCCACTGGACATCAGTTCGCCTCCGATTCCGATTGACAGTTTCTCATGCATTAGCGGATCGTGCGCGAGTTGCCTGAGCATTTCGGTGTCTTGAGTCAACTGAGTCGGTTCGATGTCTGCCGAGACTCGGACTCTCGGAATGATCTTTGCCGTCAGCCATGCTGCGAAGGATTGCGCTTTGGTCGGAGGATCTTTCGGCAAGATCATCGGGTTGGTCACGATGGCGCGATGGACCGGATGACTGTTGCTTCGCAGAAGGTACTTGAGCGTGATGTGACCACCCATGCTGTGTCCGAGTAAAACGATCTCGGCGCCGGGTTGATCCTCGGCAACATAATCACAGACGACCTGGACGTCATCGACGAACCGATCTAACGAAGAAGCATGCCCGCGAACACCCGGACTCTTGCCGTGGCCGTGCTGGTCATAGGCGTACGTGGTGATGTTGTCATTAGAGATGGTTTCGCGGGACAGGGTTTCGCAGGACAGGGTATCGCAGGACATCGTTTCACCGAATTCGTCGTACCATCCGCTGTGTTCACCGAGTCCGTGCACCACGACGATCGCGATGTCGCCAACCCCTTCGCCCCATCGTCGTAGATGAAGGCCTCGACCATCGGGCGTCTCGATCGTGCTTTGTTGTTGGCATTCTGCGTTCGTCGTGGACATGCTCTCTCAATGAGTTTCTTGGGCACGGGCTTTGCTGTTTCGTTTGCTGTTGTGTCAGTGCAGCAAGAACCGTACCGATCCGGAACGCCAGGGAACCGACGAAAGAGAGCCACAGAACCGATGAAAGCGACAGCAGAGAGACAAGCAAATCGACAGGAACTTGATCGTCAGTACCTAGATCGTCAGGACTTTGATCGACCGACGTTGGAGCGTTGGATGGCCATCGTTCTTGACGAGCTGCGTAGCGGTTTGAGTGAAGAGCAGTCTCCGTTCGCCGCCGGGGTATTTTCGCGATCGGGAGAC
Organism: Aporhodopirellula sallentina SM41; assembly: GCF_000346505.1. Lineage (GTDB taxonomy): Bacteria > Planctomycetota > Planctomycetia > Pirellulales > Pirellulaceae > Rhodopirellula > Rhodopirellula sallentina. Next base: position 1,819 of record NZ_ANOH01000103.1, on the reverse strand, counting down.
ATCGTCGCGATCGCGCATAACACGGTCTCGGCGACCAACGAAGTCAGCCGCCATGGCGAAGTCAACGCGATCAACGCGGCTTGCAAGAAGCTGAGTACACCGGACTTGAGCGAATACGTTCTGGTCAGCAGTGGCGAGCCGTGTCCGATGTGTGCCGCGACGGCATTGTTGGCAAAGATGGATGTGATTGTTTATGGCGCGTCTTCTGAAACGATCTCGGACGCCGGCTATGCAACTCTCGGTTTGTCGTGCGAACACTTCGTCAACATCAGCGGCAAAACAGTGCAACTGATATCCGGTATCTGCGAACCCGAATGTCGGCAGTTGCTTCTCGCCAATCCAGCCGGGTGACAGAGGAATCCAGTGGAGTGCAAGCGGTGACCGCGGAACGGCGAACGGTGTTTGGGAAAAAGGTTGCGATCCGTCCGCTATTTCACGTGTAATTTCGGATCGGTGCGCCATATGCCTGTCGGGACCAAACCTCCGGCTAGGCAAACACGATCGCATGCGCATTCCTCCAATTCTTTCTTTGACTGTTCTTTTATGTGTGTTCCTGTTTGTCGCCGATGCGCAGGGCATGACGTCGGCCTCGTTTGGCGAATTTGACCGACGCGCGAAGGCGGGTGAACGCTTGGATGTGGTCTTTTTTGGGGCTTCGCTTACATGGGGATCGAATGCCACCGATCCGCAATTGACTTCGTATCGTGCGAAGGTTGCTAGACGTTTGCAGGATGCATATCCGCAGGCGCATTTCGCGTTTCATGATGCATCGATTGGCGGGACAAACTCGCAGTTAGCTGTATTTCGGTTGGATCGTGATGTTCTGCGGCACAAGCCGGATTTGGTTTTTCTGGATTTCTCAGCCAACGACGATATCAACACCGCCGATACTGAGAAATTGGCGGCCTATGAGTCACTGTTGTGGCGGATAATCGAGGAAGGGCGTGCACCGGTGGTGCAGATGATCTTCCCGTTTGGTTGGGACGTGAAATCGGCGGATTTCGACCGGATGAAACGTCGTGCGGCGCATCTCTCGCTTTCCAAGGCGTATGGCACCGCGGTCGGTGATGCGATCTCGTTAGCAGTGCAGCGTGTGAAGGCCGGCGAGATGACGGTGGAGCAAATTTGGCCGTTCGATCTCGTGCATCCGGGCGATGTCGGCTATCAGCTTTTTGCCGACGTAGCGTGGGCCGCGTTCCAGGATGCTGTGCGTCGTGATGTCGTCTGCAAGACACCGAAAGAGATGGTCCATGGCGAGACGTACAGAACGCAGTCGCGTGTTCGCATTTCCACGCTCGGAGAGCTTCCGAAGGGATGGCGGAATGAGTCGCCTAACCTCACGTCCGCCTACTTCGACATGTTGATGTCACGGTGGCTCGAGGATGAAGTGGTTGCATCGAATCGCGTCGAGATCCAAACCGCGGAAGAGGAGAAACGATTCTCTCCGCAGCAAGTCGACCGACTGAAAGTTTCTTTTCGAGGCAACATGGTATTGCTGTTTGGCGAAGGCACGACCAAGTCAGTGAGGTACCGTGCCTACATCGATGGCAAACTCGTTAAGCGGATGCGACCCGGTGCCAAAGAACCAATGTGTGAGTTCGATTCGGCGAGCATCTCAGCCAGAGCGAACGGCAACACGCACCATGTGGCCGTCATTGCTGAAAATCTAGCTGCGGATCGTGATCACACGCTCGAAATCGAGCCCCTCTTTTCCCCTGAGCTCGAGGAGCAGGAGCTGCGCCTTGAGAGCATTTGTGTCGCCGGCGGTGACGCCGAAGTGTTTCCCTTTCCATCTAACGACAGTCCGATCCTCAATGAT
>NZ_ANOH01000102.1 GCF_000346505.1 Aporhodopirellula sallentina SM41 | reverse complement strand
TCGGACAGTTTGACAGGGATACCGCTTGGGGGGCAGGCGTGACTTAGAAAATAGATAGCGAAGCGGATCGCCAGTGGCGCCCGCTCTCGTCTTGTCCGTTTCCCGGCTTGTATCCGGTCCCGCTTGTTCGCAATTGCCCTGCTGTGAATCTCCTGCGTTCCCTCGCATTGAACACCCGCTATACGCTGAGCCGCCATCGGCGGGAGATGCGGGTGCGCGAATTGGCGGCAGAGAACCGGGCCCCGATCTCGGTGTTGTTCTATCACCGGGTTGCGGATTGCTATCCGAACGACTGGACCATTTCACGCGAGCAGTTCGTTCGGCATATCAACTACTGCCGTGAGCATTTCGAGATCATCTCGCTCGCCGAAGCTCAATCGCGGCTGCAGAAGAAACACTCGCCCCGACCGGCGGTCGTGATCACATTCGACGATGGCTACGCCGAAAACATGCGGTACGCGATCCCGTGGTTGATCAGTAACCGGATACCGTGCACCTACTTTGTCACCACCGAGAACGTGCGTCATGGCTGGCCGTTTCGGCACGACATCGAAAACGACCAACCGCTCGATGTAAATACCGTCGAGCAGCTCCGGGCCGCATCACAATGCGGGATCGAAATCGGATTGCACACCGCCAATCATGTCGACTTCAATTGCATTGCGACGCGCAGTGAGTTGGAGAGCGAGATCGTCGACGCCAAGATGGATCTCGAAATCATGATTGGCCGGCAAGTCGACTACTTTGCCGTGCCGTACGGAATGCCACAGCAAATGCGTCCCGCAGTCATCGAAACCGCCAAAGCCTGCGGGCTGCGCGGGATCTGCAGTGCCTTTGGTGGCTACAACATGGTCGGCGAGGATCCGTTTCATATCCGGCGGATTCACGGCGACCCCGACTTCGTCCGCCTGCGTAATTGGCTCAGCTTTGACGAACGCAAATTCCGTCATAACCCGACGCTTCCTACTGACGATGTACTCGAGGAAACCGGTGTTTCCGGGAAATCTTCGGCAACCGGAACAGGAAAAGATGCAACACTTTCGGCAACCGCCGATTTGATGGACAGTGCCTCATTACTCGGCGGAGCGTCACTGCTTCCAAATTCAACGTTCCAAACTTAAACGCTTCGTTTCATGACTCACTCGAGCCATCCGCTGACCTGCTGCTTTGTCATCACATCGATGCCCGTGGGTGGGGCGGAAGTCTTGCTCGTCAACTTGATGCGGCGAATGGATCCGCAACGGGTGCGCCCCGAAGTCATTTGCTTGAAAGAGGCAGGACCGCTCGGCGAAGAGATTGCCGAAGAATTCCCGGTGCACTCTGAACTAATCGGCAGCAAGTACGACATTGCCGTCGTGCCACGCATCGCAAAGTTGCTCAAGAAGCGATCTGCTGACGTCGTGATCACCGTCGGTGCCGGCGACAAAATGTTCTGGGGACGACTCGCCGCAAAATTAGCGGGTGTCCCCGTAATCGCATCGGCACTGCACTCGACCGGTTGGCCCGACGGTGTCGGAAAACTGAACCGGTTGTTGACTCCGATTACCGATGCATTCATCGGCGTGGCCGAGTCGCATGGCGAGTTCCTACGTGAATTCGAAAAGTTCCCCGCGTCGAAGGTGAACGTGATTCGAAACGGTGTCGACTGCGACCGCTTCTGCCCGGACGCCAACGCCCGAGCATCCGTGATCGAAGAACTCGGGTTGCCCGAGAACGCCCAAATCATCGGGCTCGTTGCAGCACTGCGGCACGAAAAGAATCACTCGATGCTCGTCGAGGCGGCGGCAAAACTGCGCGGCCAACATCCCGATCTTCATACGTTGATCGTCGGTGAAGGTCCTGAACGAGAAACGATTGAACCGCTCCGCCGGGAACTCGACTTGATCGATCGCGTTCACTTGCTCGGCAACCGCAGCGACACGCCCCGGTTGCTCGCGGCGATGGATGTGTTCACGCTGTGCTCACTCAACGAAGCCTCGCCGGTATCGATCCTCGAGGCTCTCGCGTGCGGCACGCCGGTTGTCGCGACCGACGTCGGATCGATCAAGGAAACTGTGATCCCCGACCGCACGGGCCTACTGGTCAAAAGCCAAGACGTGGACGGATTCGCTAACGCCATCTCTCGCCTGTTGAGCAAACCGAAAACTCGACAAACGATGGGACAACAAGGACGCCAACTCGTGACAGAAACCGGATCATTGACCTCCATGGTCGACGGCTACGAAAACTTGATGCACCGCATCTATCACCGCAAGCGTCAACCGAAGAAGAACGCTAACCTCGCGACGCAAACGTCTCGCAATCAGCGGGCGACCGTCACCAGCAAACGAGCCGCTATCTCGTCCGGAACCGTGGCAGGCAACAAAGTGTTCTGAACGCTTCACGCCGCCAGCGCGAGTACGGTTCTAACAGCTCATCTGCCGATCGGCGTTCGCCGCAGTTTGCACGCGTCAACGCTGTTATCTGCGCAAAATGCGTTTACCGGTAGGTAAAAACGAAAAAACCTGCCGCTCATTTTACACGTGACTTTTTGTATCCACGTCATCTACTTCGTGTGTTGGGTTGCCCGTCTCGCTTGCATGGATGTGCTGCGTTGACACAAAACGAGCGACCTTCCACACGTATTCTCATTCGCATGAAATCGCGGCAACTACTTCGGTTTTGTTGTTTCTGACACGCGTTCTTGACGCCCGATGATCCGCTTTGTTTGACACCCGTTGGCGGGTTGAGGAGAATTATCGGGCAGACTTCACGACAAATTCGCAGTCGTTTCTCACCTGCTTCGCAGCAACCGATCACGCCTGTTTTGCGTTCATTGCAAACTCGGCGTAGCGATTGGTAATCGAGTTCTTATATATTTTTACTTGTCGTTGCTGCCGGGTTCCTTGGGAGACCACGAATGAGTTGGCGGAGTGCAGAAGACTACAAACTGATCGAAGAACTCGAGTGGCCCGATTTGTGGGACGACTACGAGCGAGCGGTGAGTGTCTGTATTAGCGCGCACGAAGAGCCCATGCAGCGATTCGGGATCAAGGACAGCGACGGAGGTCGTTTGTTTCAGCAATTGCGTTTGCTCGACCCGAGCGGTGATTGTTTGAAAAAGATCAAACGTTCGCAGGAGGCGTTGCACCGGGCCGAGGGATCACTGCGCAGCAAGCTGTCGTTGTTGCCCGACGATTGGCGTTCGGACAAGACGTTTCACCGCATGCTCTGCGTGTTGAACATCCGCGATTGCTCGATCTACAAGGACATTTGCAAAGCGTTCGACAAAATGCATGTCGACAACCGATCGCTGGTCGACTTGATCGCACTTTCGAGAACCCGCATGGGTTTCCCGGTCGCGTTGAAGCTCGTCGTCCGTGTCGGCACGAAAGAGGCTCGCGGGACGCTGCTGAAGATCTCGCGAAACGTTCACGACAACGAATCGAAAATGGCGTTGCTCAACGATGCGGCGGTCGCGGTCTCGGTGAAGATCCACGACCGACACGTTATTCCTTTGTTGGTTAACCGTCTAATCGCCGTCTACGGAAAGGCGTGTGAAGATCGTGATGAGCAGGCCGGTGCGATCATTACCGATCTGCTCGAGGTGATGGAGCACACGCGTGACGAACTCGCCCCCAAACTGCTCCAACAACTCGCCGCGCTCGGTGGTGATAGCGGAGCGGTGACGAGCGAAGATGGCAAAGAGAATTCGCAACTCGGGATCAAACAATCCATCATCAACCGCGATCTCACCCCGATCCGCGAAGCCGCTCGTCAAGAACTGCAGCGTCGCCGAGTCGCGTCGTAGCAGAACCGGCAGCACACTCGCCGGAAAACTCGACCGAGGAGTCTCTTTCTGTGTCGCAGATTCACACATGAGAACGCCGAGTACCGAGTGACAGGCGTCGCGTGTCTGGCACCCTCGCAGCGTATCGATCGACGAAGCCTTCGACTCGATTGTGAATTGGGCAGTTTCTGATTCGCGTGAATTGGCACGGCAATC
>NZ_ANOH01000101.1 GCF_000346505.1 Aporhodopirellula sallentina SM41 | reverse complement strand
GAAAGGTCACGGTTGGTGGCCGCGATGATCCTGACGTTCACCACGCGTTCTTTGTGCGATCCGATTCGTCGCATCGATCCGTCTTCGAGCACGCGGAGCAACTTCGGCTGCAACGAGAGTGGCAGTTCGCCAACCTCATCGATGAACAGGGTTCCGCCGTCGGCGATTTCGAATAGGCCGGGCTTGTCGGCCGTCGCGCCGGTGAAAGAACCCTTGGTGTGACCAAACAGTTCGCTTTCGACGAGTTGTTCAGGGAGTGCGGCGCAGTTGATCGTGACGAACGGTTGATCACGCAGGCGACTGCATTGTTGGATCGATCGAGCGATCACTTCTTTGCCGGTGCCGCTTTCGCCTTGCAGCAGCACGGGTTTGTCGGTGGGGCCGATCTTCTCGATCATGCGAGTGACTTCGCTCATCGCCGGTGAGTTTCCGATCAACGGAACGCGAGGTCGGTCTCGTGAGATGACCGCTTTGAGTTGGCGGTTTTCTTTTCGCAAACTGCCGAGGTCGCGGGCGAGTTGACAGTGGTGTTCGAGGTCACCGAGCGCACACGGTTTGGTGAGGTAGTCGCAGGCACCGAGTTTCATTGCCGATACAGCCGACTCGATCGTGCCTTGGCCGGTGAGGATGATCACCTCCATTTCGATTTTGGCCTGTTGGACACGTTGCAACAGTTCCATGCCTGACATGCCGGGCATGTTCATGTCGAACACGGCGACTTCGAATAATTCCTGTTCGCATAAACCGAGTGCTTCGGCGCCACTTGCTACCGCCGTCACGTTGTGGCCCTTGCGTTGCATCCAACGGGCGCAGGTCTCCCGAAAGTCGTGTTCGTCTTCCACGAGCAGCAATTTGATTGGCTTGTCAGTCATCGGTAAGCGTAGCTTCGAAGGTGTGTTACGGAGGTGTGGTGCTGGGCAGATTTGCTTGGTGGGCAGATTTGATGTGGGGCAGGCGTCGTGCCGGGTGGTTTGCTGTCGCGTGTCCCATGCCCGCGGGGCGTCCGCTGCGTTGGCCGCTGTGTTGGCCGCTGTGTGTCCCGGTCGGCAACGTCGTGGCGGTCTCGGCAGCATCGTCCCACGCGAACGGGAGGAGCGAAGTGTGTTCCGCGAAACTAAAATTTCTGTCTCGACCCGGGCCTGCGGGGGCACCACCTGAACTCATTCGTCTGACAAAATGAGTTTTCGTTAACGGATCGCGGCGTTTTTGGGGTGCCCATTGCCGTCAAACATTTTGGCTGAGACAATCCACGAAACCAGCACACCCAGCGAAAAGAGTGCACTATCGCACGGTCAAGGCGTGCCGCACACCCTTGAAGGTGTGCGGAGGTTCTCAGCTTGAGATTTTCGCATGCTCCGTTTTCTGCGCTCGTGGAGACGATCGGGCGGCCGAATTGCTCTGAAATGCCGGGGATTTGGGCTATGTCGCAGTGGTCTGGTTTCGCTCGTTCGGCTGTCCCGCGGATTCGAGTGAGAGGGAGGGCACGTTGCGTGCAGATTCCCAATCCGACCGAGTCCGTCGGTGAGGCGGGACACGAAACGTTCTGTCCGTCAGAGGTCCATCGGCCGCAGGCCACCGGGCGAGATACGGAGTACCCCGCAAGTAATGGTGGCACGATGGACTACGAATTAACGATCCTGTTGGTGGAGGATGACCCGGATACGCGCGGCAACCTGTGCGACATTTTGGAGATGGATGGGCACCGAGTTTTGGTGGCGCCATCGATGGCGACCGCACGAGAATTGGTAAGCGAGGATCAGGTCGGGTTGATACTGCTCGACCGTCATTTGCCTGACGGGTCGGCGGATGAGTTCCTACCCGAGCTACACCGGCTAGCCCCCGGGGCCGAGATAATCGTAGTCACTGGATATGCAGACATGGACAGCACCATTGCGGCGTTTCGAGAAGGCGCGGTGGACTATATTCTCAAGCCGATCAACCCAGGCGTGCTGCGGAAGAGCGTTGCCCGGATCGCGAAGCGGCGTCAGATCGAAGGTGAATTAGCGCGCGAGCAGCAGTTCGCCGATGAGATTCTCGAAACGGCAGAGGCGGTGGTGTTGGTGTTGGATTTGGAAGGCAACATCATGCGTTTCAATCCGTACTTCGAACGCATTTCGGGTTGGAAGCTCGCTGACTGTGTGGGATTGGATTGGTTTGATGTTTGTCTTCCTGCGCGAGAACGCGAAGCGATTCGGGAAGTGTTTCTCGACACGAAGGAACACATCGAGACGAGCGGCAGCATTCATCCCATTCTGACTCGGGACGGGCATGAGCGTCAGATTCGGTGGTCCAATACAACGTTGAAGGATGACCACGCACAAACCTATGCGGTCCTCTCTGTAGGAGTCGACGTGACGGATCTCTTAGCCGCTCAAGAGCGAGCGTTGCAGTCGGAAAGATTGGCGACGATCGGCAGAACGATAACGGGTTTGGCCCACGAAAGTCGTAACGCGCTGCAACGAATTCAGGCCGGTCTCGAGATGCTCGAGTTGGAAATAGGTGACCGCCCCGAGGCACGCCGCGATGTCGATTCGATTCAACGTGCGACTCACGATCTCAACAACCTTCTCGAGGAAGTGCGCTCTTTCGCGGCGCCGATTCATTTGCAGTTGGAAGAGACAAGTTTGCCTGAAATATGGCGTCGTGTTTGGCGGCATTTGGAAGTCGCACGCAGCGGGCGAGATGCGACGTTCACCGAACAGCTCGAAGGCGACGGCAAAGGTTGTCTGTTGCGGCTCGACGTGTTGCGGATGGAACAGGTGTTTCGCAACCTGATTGAGAACTCGTTGGCGGCGACCGACGATCCGGTTCGCATCGAGATCCGATGTCAAAAGCTCGGGGATGATCATGTTCAGATCTTCGTTTCGGATAACGGACCCGGGCTGAACGTTGAACAGAGTGAAAAGGTGTTTGAACCCTTTTACACGACCAAGAGCACCGGAACCGGGTTGGGAATGTCGATCGTTTCCCGAATCGTCGAAGCACACCATGGTACGATCCATGTCGTCGATCCCGATGACGGTCAGGGGGCCATGTTTGAACTGCGATTTCCTCTATCGATGCGGATATCATGAAGAACCAGCAAGAAGCTGTACTCGCGGCACTGTTGAACACCGCCGTGGACGCCATCATCGTGATGGATTCCGTGGGAATCATCCGTATCGTGAATTCGGCGATGGAGCGTATGTTCGGGTTTAGCGAAGCGGATGTCGTCGGGCAGAACGTGGCGATGTTGATGCCATCGCCTGATCGCGAGCAACATGACGGTTACCTCTCGAAGTACCGAAAAGGCGGTCAACGCAATATCATCGGTATCGGCCGCGAGGTGAACGGACGGCGCAAAAACGGGACGGTGTTTCCCCTCCACCTCGCCGTGAGCGAATTGACTTACGACGGGGAAGTGCTTTTCACCGGTATCTTGCGAGATATCACGGACCTGAAAAAAGCTCAGACCGATCTCGCGGCGATGAATACCGTGTTGGAGCAGCGTGTGGAAGAACGAACACAGCAGCTGCGCGAGGCACAGTCCGAATTGGTGAAGAAGGAAAAGCTCGCGACGTTGGGGCAAGTCGCCGGAGGGATCGCTCACGAGATTCGGAATCCTCTCAACGCGGTCAAAACGTCTGCCTATTTTCTGCAGCATGCGAAAGCACTCACCACCGAAAAGCTCAACGAGCATCTGCAGCGGATTGACCGTCAGGTGTCGGTGATCGACAACGTTATCTCGGCATTGACGGATGTGGTGCGAATGCCAACGCCGCAGTGTATGGCGTGTTCCTTGAGGCAATTGGTCACCGACGCTATCGACGCATCTTCACTCTCGTCGTCCATTGTGATCGATAATCGGATCGACGAAACTTTGCCGCCCGTATACGTTGATCAGAATCAGGTCCCGATCGCGCTACAAAACCTCATCCGGAACGCCCGCGACGCGATGCCGAGTGGCGGTCAATTGACGTTCGATGCTCAGATTGCTGGCTGTGCGGCGGGTGATAATCAGGCATCCGATACGGCAGGTTCGGGTCAGGGGAATGGTGGAACGCGAAGCGGCCGCGAGAAAGTGACGATCTCGATTACCGATACGGGACGTGGGATCGAGCCCGAACGATTGGTTCAAATTATGGAGCCGTTTTTCTCCACCAAGGCACGTGGCATGGGGTTGGGGCTCGCAATTACGAAGGCAATCATTGAAAAAAACGGCGGCAGCATTGGTGTGACCAGCGAACCGGGGCGAGGGACCACGTTTCGAGTTACGTTGCCTGTTTCGGATGAGAACGCGAGTGGCCAGGGCGGCTGAGACGGAACATCCCTCCGCTATGTTTTGCAAACCGACTGACGCTGTCATTTCACGGAAACAACAAGCACCTGATGATGTTAAACAAGGTTGATACCACCCGTATTCTCGTGGTCGATGACGAGGAGGATATCCGTTTTAACGTGCGGGACATTCTCGAAGACTTCGGTTACGAAGTGGACACGGCCGCCGATGGGGGCGAAGCGATTGAGTTGGTCCGGCACAATCGTTATGACGTCGCTTTGCTCGACTACATGATGCCGGGGATGAATGGGGCCGAGCTGTATCGGCAGATTCGACGTATCCGTCCTGATATTGTTGCCATCATGATCACCGCATACGCCGGTGGCGACGGTGCCGAGAAGGCACGTGATGCGGGAACGTGGCGGATCCTTCCCAAGCCGCTCGATCTACAAGCTCTGTTGCCGCTGATCGACGAAGTAAGCCGATGGCCGATCGTTCTCGTCGTAGATGACGACGAGGCGTTCTGCGACAACGTTTGGCAGACGTTGCAGGAGCACGACTACCGGGTCAACCTGGCGCACACAGAAGCCGACGGCGTTAAGAAAGCGGGCCAAGCTGCCTATCAAACGGCGATTGTCGATCTACGCCTAAACGATGGCGACGGCCGACAGGTGATTGAGATTGTCAAACGAGTCCGACCGGATGCGAAGTTATTGATCGTCACCGGTGCTCGCGATCAGGGTGATCCTTTGAGTGACATGGTGGAAGGCCTCTGTTACAAACCCGTCGACATGGAGCAGTTACTTCAAATGCTCGATCGATTCCATTCGAAAGAAGACAACGAGTGAAGTCTGCTGTCAGTAGGAAATGACTTGGGTGTTGAGCTTGTTTTCATTCAGGGCAGCAGTGAGACGAATGGACGCCAACGTCGCTGAGCAGTGTGCCCGTCGTTCGGCTCAAGCGTACGAGCGATAAACTGTATCGGCTGCGGTCGACGGCGAGTTGTGTTTGCGATTGGACGAGTTCTTCGGTGGCGTCGATGAGGAATTCCAGTTGAATCTTTCCAGCGGCGTAGAGGGCTTCGGAGGATTTGAGTCGTTGGCTGCCTGCTTCGACACGAGCGATGGAACTTTGTAGGGTCAGATAGGCGGATTCGATTTCAGCGATGGCCTCTTCGACTTCAAATGCGATCGCACGTTCTTGCTCGCGAAGCACAGCGCGTTCTCGTTGAAGTTCCAGGGCCGCGTTCCGCACGGCGGCTTTCGCTTGACGCCGTTGGGGCGAGACCCCCATTTCGACTCCGAATTGCCATTCTTGGTGGTCGAGAGAAAGAAGGTCATCTGTCGCCGACGCGAACCGTCCGCCATCGCCATCGAGGTCGTCACCAAAGCCACGCACTCGTGTGCGTCCGATCAGATCGAGTTGCGGCAACAGGAAATTCTTTGCCGCGATCAATCGAAGGTTCCGGTTTTGCAGTTCAAGACGTTGTCGGCACAGTTCACTGCGGCACGTCAGTGCCTTCCCGATTGACGTATGCAGGTCGAATTCGAACCGTGCCGCAGCGGGCGAGTCGGTTGGACGTAGCAACTCGCCCGCGTTCGGTGGTAGGCCGATCAGTCGACGCAAAGTGCGTTCGGAACTGTAGAGTCCCGTGGAGCCGTTGCCGCCGCCCAGCACGGTTTGCACTTCTCGAACATAGCGGTAATAGGTCGCTCGGCTTTGTGCCTCTTTGTAGGCCTCGCCGCCGGTCAAACCGGATTGCTTCTTCGATAGAACCGTTTGCCAAATTCGGTACGAAACGTCTCTGGCTTGAACGGCCGCGTGGTAGGCCGCGTACTGACGCTGCAGTTCCCAGTACGCAGTGTACAGATCGAGAAAATGGTCACGCAGGGCGATGTCGAAATCAGCTTGGCTGATCTTCGTATTGATCCTGGCGATCCAAATGCCGTTGGAGAAATTGAAACCCGGTTGAGCGTTCGGTCCCGCGATCATGTTGAATTCACGCCCTGCCCCACGCATTAACGGTTGTCGCACGCCAAGCTCGATTTGGCTTTCCCAATAGCTGGGGAAGCGATTGCCTGAGCGGTTGTTGGAGTCGTAGGTGTAGATTGACCGAGCGTCGAACTGGGTTCCCCAAACGTTTCGTCGCGACCATGTGGAATCGAGCTCGACGTAGTCTTGAAGCAGTTCTTGAACCTCACCGCCGAGCGTTGCGTTGTTGAAGACACGATCATTGTTTTGTGTGGTCAGGCTCGATCCGATTTGGCTGTCGAATTCTGCCAACGCTGCGGCGGGCCGAAAAAAGGGTCACTGGCACGAATCGCGGGATCGTAGGCAGTCGTGACCGATTGCGGGGAACTCAAGACACGAACACCGAGCGAACGAATCACTTCGCTGTGCTGCATCGCGAGCATCAGCAATTCAGATTCGGAGAGGTCGCGGAAGTGGCTCGGAGCGACCCCGGAGTGACGCACCTGGGGACGCGAAAACGGATCGCCCGGTTGCCCATGAACGACGGTTTGGGCGGTGGGAAGAGGATTGGGGGGCGGGGTTTGCGAGCTTTGCCGCACCGACACCATTTGCAACAGTCGATCGGTGTCGCGGCGAGCGGTTGATTCGGCAAGCGGGGCCGGCCGCGTTGTGCCTTGTGGGGAGGCTGTGTGTGCGGCGGCGGTAGGTGCAGACGGGGACCGGTTGACGACGGGGGAACTTAGAATGACTTTGTCTTGGCCGATCGCGGGTTGTGTCTCTCTCGAAGAGGACCGGCAACCGATCAGCACCGCGCACAGCGCGATCAGCACGCCCACACCCGTCGGAGTTCTGTTTTGGGTTTCAGACCGAGGCTGGTGTTGGGGCGGGGTGATGAAGCCAGCCATCAACGAACGCACGAGAGCATCCACCACGTCGCCGCCGGTGCGCGGCATGCGGTGAAAGACGTCTGCGAAACGGGACAGGAAAGGCTGGATTGTCACGCGTGGACAGTAAGGTGAAAAAGCGACACACTAGAAATAGGAACCCTTTTGGGAACAATCGACCGTTTGTGTTGACTTGATCCATTGCCCCTCCGCTGAGGCTCTCAACCGTTATGACCCGACATTCAACGAAGGATTTTTGATGGCCAGCTCGTCGGAGTCGTTGTCTATTTTTTCGATGATTCGAGCGACCTTGCGTCATCGGCGAGCGGTGAGCCTTGCGGTCGCGTTGGGAGTGGCAACGGCCACTGCTGTGATCACTGGTGCGTTGCTAGTCGGCGATTCGATGCGCGGTAGTTTGCGGGGGTTGACGGTTGAGCGACTCGGGACGATCGAAACCGTTTTAGCCCCGGGGACGTTCTTTCCGGTGGAAAGCGTTGAACTGCCTAGCGAAGCGAGTGACGCGATTGTTTCGAGCATGATTTTGTTCCCCGGCGGCAGCGTCGAAACGAAAACGAAGGCCGGTGAGGGGGAGTCGTCCGACGATTCGATCTCGCCAAGACCGCGAACGAGGCATGTCGGTGGGATTCAGGTCGTTGGCGTGGATGAATCGTTTTGGGATTTTGATTCGTCTGGGGTGAGGCCCGATGTGATGCCGGATGAGGATAGCGTCGTTTTGAATCAAACCGCGGCGAGCGAACTGCGTGTGACTGTTGGCGATCAGATCACGTTGCGTTTGCCGGTCGAAGGTGCCGTACCGGCGGACAGTCCGCTCGGTAAACGCGAGATCCAAAGCGAAGGTTTGCCGCGGATGAAGGTCGCGGCAATTTTGCCTGATCAAGGGTTGGGACGTTTCTCTTTGATGGCCAGCCAAACGGTGCCAAGAACCGTTTTCGTGTCACGGAAGCTCGTTGCGGAAGTGCTCGATCGTGAAGGCCAAGCCAACGTGATGCTGTCGGATCGAACGCTGACGGACTCTCAGGTTCCGTTGAGTTTGCAATCACTCGGATGGAACCTGAGAAAGATTGAAGTGGGTGACGCCGTCACCTACTTGTCATTGACCAGCGAAAGTTTGCTGTTGCCCGAAACGGCGGTGGACCGAATCGTGTCGGCTTTTCCCGAGGGTGTCGTGACCCCGGTGCTCACGTACCTCGCCAACGCGATCGAACCGATCAGCGAGAGCGAGCGTGAACCACGCCAAGAGGAACAAGAATCCGGCGAAACAGACGGCAAACCCAGCGTCCCGTATAGCACGATCGCGGCGATCGACTCGGGAGAAACATTGAGCCTCGATTACGCGATCGGCACACAGGTTGGCGGCGCTGCGTCGAAAGGCGGGAAATCCAGCGACGAGATTCCGATCGTCTTAAACGATTGGGCGGCGAACCGGCTGAAGGTCGACGTTGGAGCGACCGTTCGTGTTTTCTACTACGAACCGGAAGTCGAACGGGGCAAAGAGATTGAGCGATCGTTCGAAGCGGTGGTTACCGATGTGGTCCCCATCACTCGGCCGATCAAACCCTACCGACGCAGCCGCGAGGCCGTCTACGACAAGCCGTTGACTCCCTACAACGATCCCAATTTGACGCCGGATGTTCCTGGCGTGACGGATCAGGATTCGATTAGTGATTGGGAGTTGCCGTTTCAGCTCGAACGCCGCATCGATCGGGCTGACGATGATTATTGGAATGAACATCGTTTGACACCGAAGGCGTTCATCCCGCTCGATGCCGGACGGGCAGAGTTTGGCAGTCGGTTTGGGCAGACGACCGGGCTGAGAATCGATCCTCAATATGATTTGCAAACAATCGAGTCAAAGATTCTCGAAGCGATCAAACCGATCCGCGACGAACTGGGGTGGACTCCCCGGGCGATTCGCAGCGAACAGCTCGCCGCGTCTAAGGGGACAACGCCGTTTGATGGGTTGTTCCTGGCATTGTCGATGTTCGTCATTATGGCGGCGATGATGTTGATCGCGATTCTGCTGCGGTTGGGTGTGTTGCAGCGAATTGATGAGTTCGGAACGTTGCTCGCGGTTGGTTTTTCTCCTCGACGGGTGATGACGTTGGTCATGGGGGAAACGGCGGTCACGGCATCGATCGGTGCGATTGTTGGTGTGATCGGTGGAGTCGGATATGCCGCGTTTGTATTGTGGGCGTTGCGTTCTTGGTGGGTCGGCGCGGTGACGGTTCCTTTTCTGCGTTTTCATGCAACGCCGACGTCGATCCTGCTTGGTGGAATCTGCGGTTGGGCGGCGAGCATGGCGACGGCTCTGTGGACGTTGCGGTTTTTGTTGAAGCTTAATCCGGCGGCGCTTCTCGGCGGACGGCGAATGTCATTGGCGGGAGGCGCGGCAAAATCCGGTGGTGTTCGGCGAACCGGTGGGAGTTTGCGTCCGTGGATCATCGCCGGTTTGGTGGTCGCGGCGGTTGCGGCGGCGATGTTGGGTTCGCAAGGTGGAGCCCAGGAAGCCGCCGGAGGATTTGTCGGTGGCGGAATGCTATTGCTGATCGCGTCGCTGATGTGGATTCACTCTCGGCTCGGGGCGCGTGCGGTCATGACACCGTCACTGCGAACGCTCGCCACCGCGAATGCGAGACGCAATCCGTTGCGGAGCACGTTGACGATCGGTTTGGTTGCGACGGCGGCGTTTTTGATTCTGTCGATCACTGCGTTTCGAATGTCGCCGACGGAAGAAGGGACCGGTGGATTCGACTTGATTGCCGAAAGTGGTAGCCCGATCGCACGTGATTTGAATGACAGCGTGGTCCGTGAAGAACTGCTCGGACGGGATGCGGGTGTTTTGGATGGAGCGACGTTGGTCGCGTTTCGCATGTTGGCCGGCGACGATGCCAGTTGCAATAACCTGTATCAATCGGCGCGGCCGACGGTGCTCGGGGTGCCGGCGTTTGTTAGTGACGAAAAGAGTTCCGACGCGGAAGAGTCATCAGCACTAGGAACTCCGGATGATGCGGCAGAAACGAATCCGCTGCGTCGTTTCGGATGGGCGTCGTCCGAGGCAACGGAAAAGGAACAAACATGGAGTTTGCTCGCGAGGGATGGAAAGGGGACACCCGATGATCCTATTCCTGTTGTGATTGACCAGAACACGGCCATGTGGAGTTTGCAGATGACCGGCGGAATCGGGCAAACCAAGATGTTCGATTACGGTGCGGGCAAACAGTTGCACTTCAAGGTGGTTGGGCTGTTGGCCGGGTCGGTTCTCCAAGGCAAGTTGCTAATCGGCGAGGTGAACTTCGAGAAAGCGTTCCCGGAGGAGAGTGGCTACCGTTATTTCTTAATTCGCCGTGGCGAGCAGGCATCTCAAGACGCGATCGTCAACGCGTTTGAGTCTCGATTGGTGGATGTGGGGATGGACGTGCAATCGGCAAACGAGGTGCTGGCAAATTTGCTGGCGGTACAGAATACCTATCTTCGTACGTTTCAAAGTCTCGGTGCACTCGGATTGTTGCTTGGCACGATCGGATTGGCTGTCTCGCAATTGCGGAGTGTTCTCGAACGACGCAATGAGCTCGCGGTGTTGCAGGCGGTTGGATTCACTCATTCCCGTTTGGCGAAATTGATTCTCGGCGAGAACTTCTACTTGTTGTTGATGGGGATGGCGTGTGGTGTTGCGACGGCAATCGTTGCCGTTCTTCCTTATGCATGGATGACCGGTAACTCGGTTCCGATTGTCGAACCGATGTGGATTCTGTTCGGCATTTTGGTGTTCGGGATGTTGGCCGGAATGATCGCGGTGTGGCGTGTGATGACACTACCGTTACTCGATTCGTTGAGGGCGGAACATGCTGCGATTGAACTTTGACATGGCGGCTTCGCGTCGAGAATTGGCGCGGGATGAAGCGATGTTGCAGTGGGCTGACTCGGTCGTCGAATCGGATCAGGCGGATGAGGACGTCGACAAACCGACCGAGCTTTTTCGCGTGTGGAGATTTCAGACGCCCACGGTCATTCTCGGGCGGAGTTCCAAAATTGGCGAAGAGGTTGATCGGGAGTGGTGCGCGGCACGCGACATCGATGTGTTACGTCGCTGCACCGGAGGCGCATCGGTTGTGGGCGGGCCTGGCTGTTTGATGTACAGCGTCGTCGTGCGAGTGCCCGCCGAGGGTGGACTGCGAAAGATTGACGTGGCTCATGACTATGTGATGCAGCGAGTGTTGTCAGCGGTGCAGACACAGCTGCCTGACGCGGATCGTGCGGGGACGTGTGATTTGACTTGGAAGACGCGGAAGTTCTCTGGCAACAGTTTGCGAGTGGCCCGTCATCACTTGCTCTATCACGGGACGCTGCTCTTGGATGCTGATTTGGATTTGATCGCAGAGTGTCTCGCGTTTGCGCCGCGGCAACCTGAGTACCGTCGAGGGCGATCGCACCGCGACTTCATTTGCAACGTGGCTTTGGACGAGCCAGCTCTCGTGGA
>NZ_ANOH01000100.1 GCF_000346505.1 Aporhodopirellula sallentina SM41 | reverse complement strand
GCTGCCTCGGATCGCCAAGTAGGCCATGTTGAAGGGTTCTGAATTGTCGCCCGGGTTGAGTCGCCCGAGAGCCATCAGATCTTGAATAGAAATGCCGAGTCGCTCTTCTGCATATCGCTTCAGATACAGCTCGATGAGTTCCGGTGCAAAACGATCAAATCCGGCTTCCACCGCTGTGTGAGTGGTGAAGAGATTTCCTGCACGCGTCACAGTCAACGCCACTTCAAATGGCTGTCCCGATGTCTCCATAAAAGCGCGGGCACGTTCCAACACGGCAAATGCGGCGTGTCCTTCGTTCAAGTGACACACGTCTGGGGAAATGCCCAGTTTCTGTAGCAATCGCCATCCACCGATCCCAAGGATCATCTCTTGCTTCAAACGTAGATCCTGGCCACCACCATACAACTCACTCGTGATCCCTCGATGCTCGGGAAAGTTCGCTGCGTCGTTGCTGTCAAGCAAGTACAGGTTCACTCGGCCAACTTGAACCTGCCACGCTCGCAGCCAAACGGAATAACCCGGCAGACTGATCTTCAACCGCAACCACTCCCCGTCTGCATCACGAAGCGGGCGGATCGGCAATTGACCGGGATCGTTGTAGGGATAAAGAGCATGCTGTTGCCCCGCCCCGTCGATGGCTTGACGAAAGTAGCCTTGTTGATATAGCAATCCGACCGCAAAAACGGGCACGCCCAAGTCACTGGCTGCCTTCAATTGATCGCCGGCCACGTTTCCAAGACCGCCGGAATAGATTGGCAACGCATCACTGAGCATGTACTCCATGCAAAAGTACGCCGCACACTTCAAAGGCGAATCGGCGTGCGTATGTTGGAACCACGCCGGTTGCTCAGCCGTTTGCCGCCGTGCGTCTAATAACGCATCGACCTTGGATCGAAAATCGGTATCATCGAGAACATATTCGATGCGTTGACGCGAGACCGTTTGCAACACCACCCAAGGATTGTGGGTGATCTCCCAAAGCTCTTCATCCAATCGTCGCCAAACCACATCGGTCGCGTGATTCCACGATGACCGCAGGTCCAACGCCAACTCTGCCAAAGACTCAAAGCCGTCGATCTCGATGGGCAGCAGATCGTAAACCGGATGAACGTGCCGTGGGTTGTCAGACATGGCTATTCCGCCAGCCAATCGCGAGCTTGGTCGATTTCGCTAACGTCAAAGTAGCGGATTTTGGCAGTCGTGAACGGCTTGCAGAAGACCGCCATTCCGCGTTCCCATTTCTTGTCGCCGACAATCGCCAGTCGTTCGATGTCGTTGAAATGCTTGACGTCGAATTTGATGTCTTGCCACATCGCTCCCGCATCCCAACCGTGGAAGTCGTGCATTGCAAACAGAATACGAATCTTTCCGCACTCTTCGATCTGGCGTTCCACCGAAGGTAGGAAGAGTTCGTAGGCTGCTTTATCCAGTTTCCCGGTTACTTGGATTTCCAGAAAGTTGCCTTCTTGAATTTCGCTTAGTTCAACAGACATCGGTACACCTTGTTTGGCTGGAGCGTTTATCGAGATACATGTCGCTCCGGATACGACCGGACGCATTTGGATCGGCCGGTAGGAACCGGCCCTACATCCCACTTCGAATTGCTCTAGCTGTTGATAAGAAATCGTCACGGGAGCCGATGATGCAGATTCAATGCCAAATCGGGAATGCCGCTAAATGCCGCATCCAACATGGGCACGAGGCGCGCATCGCGACAACGCCTGTGCAAATAAGGGCAGTGACATGCAAGATGTTTCCTTGCAGTACTTGTTTACCGTGCCGCGATGGGCAGAGGCAGGGCAAGCGGGCTCGTCGCGGTCAATTGACAG
>NZ_ANOH01000099.1 GCF_000346505.1 Aporhodopirellula sallentina SM41 | reverse complement strand
CTGATTGAAGTGCACGCTACCAGCGTCAATCCGATCGACTATCGATTGCGGAGCGGCGAGATGAAGGGATTGCTGCCCGGTGGATTCCCACGTGTGCCGGGTTACGACGTCGCTGGCGTTGTCGCCGACTGTGCCGACGACGCTCCGTTTCGCGTTGGCGATCGTGTCATGGCGTTCTTGAATTCGGCGCGCGGTGGTGCCTGTGCAGAATTCGCCGTCTGCGCGATCGATGCGGCCGCGAAGCTGCCCGACGACTTATCGTTTGAAAAGGCCGCCGCCATGCCGCTCGCCGGCACCACGGCTCTGCAATCACTCCGCGATCATGGAAAGATGGAACCGGGAGACCGTGTCTTGGTCAACGGCGCGAGCGGCGGGGTTGGCATGTTCGCCGTTCAAATCGCGAAGGCCTACGGTTGCTTTTGCACCGCGGTCGCGAGCAGTGACAACCGCGATTTCTGTCTGTCGCTCGGCGCGGACGAGTTCATCGATTACGAACAAGTCGACTTCACCGAATCGAGCAAACGTTGGGATGTGATTTTCGACGCCGCCGGAAAATCGGGGTACTGGGACGCGAAAGACGTGATGAATCCCGGCGGGCACTACGTGTCCACCGAACCCGATGTGAAGGGCATGCTGACCACGGTGCTGACGTGGCCGCTGTCCAAATCAGGAACAGTGATGTTGGCACAACCGCGATCCGACGATCTGAAAGAACTGATTCGGTTGCGGAAAGCCGGCAAACTGCGGGTCACGATCGACAGTCGTTTCGAATTGACTCAGTGCGCCGAGGCTCACCGGCGAGTCGAGTCAGGCGTGGACCGCGGAAAGGTGGTGATGACGCGCGGCGTCGCCTAACCGGCAACGCGAATCAGCGCGACAACGAACCGGAGGGTTGGTTTCATCGGTTTGGCCAAATGTTTGAGTGAACGGCAAAGCGATAGCTGCCGGTTGGTGGCGTCAACATCGTCGGCGAAAACATTGCTAATCATGAAATCAACGGTCTGGAACCGGTATCCGCTACAAAGGGTACACCACTTACCACCCGATCGAGATTTCATGCGTCCGCACACTGCCACGCAGCGTTTGTGGATTGGAAGTGCGTTACAATGCGATCGTGTTACGAGAACCGGTCGACTGTGATACCGGTTGGATCATCTTCGCACGTTCCTTTGTCCACTTCCTGCACCGCATGCCATTGCATCACCTGTTACATCGATCGATCTGCGTCGGATTGCTGGTTCTGCTCTCCGGATCCGCTGTCGCCGACCAAGTCGTCTTTCGCGATCTGCGTGACGGAAAAGTCGCAGGAGGCAAACGGGTCGTTGACGGAGAAGTTTTGGTTGAGGCTGCTGATGGCGGCGTGTTGCTGCGAGGGGACGACGGACGCATTTGGTTGATCCAACCCGAACAGATCACTCACCTCGAGGAAAGCCCGCCTCCCGAACCGGTCGATGCCGATGAGATTGAACGCCGGATGCTCGGGGAACTGCCCGGCGATTTCGCGGCGTTCCATACCTCGCACTACGTGATCCTGCATCAAGGCAACACGGAATACGCACGCGACGTCGGGACGTTGTTTGAATCGTTATACCGAGCGTTTTTTGCATACTGGAAAAACCAGCGTGTCGCGTTGGAAGAACCCGAGTACCCGCTCGTGGCGTTGGTCCTTCGCGACCGGAACGCGTTTTTGAAACACGCGGGCAACGAGATCGGCGAGACCGCTCAAAGCGTGATCGGTTATTACCATCTCGAAAGCAATCGGATGACCACGTACCGGGTCCAAAACATCGAACGCAACATCGCAACGATCATTCACGAGGCAACGCATCAACTCGCCTACAATTGCGGACTGCAAACACGCTTTGCCGACAACCCGATGTGGGTCAGCGAAGGTTTGGCGATGTTCTTTGAGTCCCCCGACCTGAGCAATCCACGCGGTTGGCGGGGCGTGGGACGCGTCAACATGGTTAATCTGCGACGATGGCGACGCTACCAGCCTCGCCGCCCCAAAGATTCGCTCGTGACGATGGTCGCGGATGACTCCCGCTTTCGATCATCCGCAACGGCCGAAGACGCGTATGGCGAGTCGTGGGCGTTAACTTACTTCGCGATTCGAACGATGAAGAAACAGTACATCGCCTATCTTCAAGAACTCAGCAAAAGCGAACCTCTGCGCGAGCGGACTGGGCGAGAGAGAATCGAGATGCTCGAGTCGGCGTTTGAGATGTCGATCGATGATCTCGATAAGAAATTTGTGAACTACATGATGCGTGTCCGCTAACGTCGGCCTGGCGCCGAATCGCTTTCTCGGACGATGCGAGAACCGTTTGACAACATGCGTTTGAGACGGCTCACCGGAAACGAAACACGCCCGCGAGGCTTTCCGCGATCCGGCTCCAAATACTCTGCGGCGGAGTTGCGATTTTGACTCGGCCGCTTGCACCGACCAACCGAATCGGTGCGACGGACTGGTCTTCGCCCGCTTTCTTTTCTTCATCTGCTTTCTGCACTCTGCCCGTTTCGTCCAAAGCAGGATCGTCCAAAGCAACCGACACCAGATAGCGAGTGTCCGGCGTCAACTGGCCTCTTGCTGATCCAGGATGATCCCGGCGGTGAGCGTCGACGCTCGGATCAAAACGTTCTTCGGATATTCGTTCGACACGACCTTGGATGCGCTCCGCTGGCGTTGAATCCCAAATCACGGTGGCCGGCATTCCGATCTTTACGCGGCTGACTTCGACAGAATCCAACATGACTTCGGCAACCCAGCGATCATTCGCCACGAGGCTGAGCAATTCAGTGCCGGGTTCAAAGAAGCATCGCAGGTTCTCGGAATCGGTCGGCCGTCCCGTCCATGACGCTAGTCTGACGCCGTTTCGCACCAGCGCGGGCGAGCGGTCCGCATCGGGATCGAGTACCGCTCGGTCGAGTTGATTGTTACCGGAGTCGATCGTCGAGGAGCCTTGCCCGCTGCGGTTGCCCGCCGCAGCGATCACGGTGCCCTCACACAACGCGGTCACCGTCAGCGAATCGATCTTCTTCTTCGTTGCCGCCACCTCGTCACGCAATTGAGCAAGCATCTCTTCAGCGGCGGCGAGGTGATCGGTCGCTTCGGGAACGAGTGTTTGTGATTGACGCAACGATGCGATCCGGCGCTCCTGCTCAGCGAGCTTACCCTCAGCATCGACGAGCCGTCGTTCCAACCCGGGATTGTCGAGCTCGACGAGCACATCGCCGCGGTCGACGTGATCCCCGGGCCGCACATGCAGTTTCGACATCACACCGCCCGCGGTGATGTAGACGCGTTCTTCGTGCGACGGCATCAACCTCGCCTTCGCGACGACGCTGCGTGGGAAGTCGATGCATCCGATCGCGATTACGGTGATCAGGGCGATCGTCGTCAGCATGAGACGTGACATTCGAATTCTTCTCCTCGACGAGGGGTCAGACAGGAATTTCCAAAACGGCACCATGGCCGAGACCAGCATGGTCGCCACGGCAACGACGGCGGCAACCTGTCCGACGATCGCGAGCCCATGAGGACGCAGCGCGTACCAAATAAAACCGATGATCGCGAACATCAGACCCCATCGGTAAACCAACGCGGCGATCGCGTAGAGCAGCAACCACGTCGACTCATCGACACGTTCGACCGGTTTGTGCGGGTCGTTCACACCGAGGCAAATCCGCCGGAGACTCCCCGTCAAACGTCGGTTGGCTCGCATTCCGAGGTTGGGCACATCGGTCAGGTCAGAGAGCAAATAGTAGCCGTCGTATCGCAGCAACGGGTTGGCGTTGAAGAGCACCGTACTGACGCCACAAACCAACATGACATGCGACGCGATCGTGTGGACCACTCCCGCCGAAGAATACAGCCAAACCCAAATCGCCACCGACGCGATCATCACTTCCGTGGCGATCCCCGCGAGCGAAACGGCGGCCCGCTTCCAACGACTCGCCAACATCCACGACGCCGACGTGTCGCAGTACAGTGCGGGAGTGAAAACCAACAACATCGGCCCGATCCCCCGACACCGTGCGCCGAACCTCTCCGAGACCGCGGCGTGCCCCAATTCGTGAGCAATCTTGGTCGAACCAACAACGACGGCGAGCAGAATCGCGTTCTCGAACGTCATCCACTGCGAAGCGGTGGGCAGTTCGGCGACGAATCGCTGACGATGAACCACCATCGTGATCAACGAAACAGCAACAAACGCGGCCCCTACGCTAACGCCAACCGACGATAACAATGGACGAGCAATCGGATTGATCCATCGCATCACCGGAGCCGGGTCGACGCTCGGAAACCGAATGAACAACCACTGCGCCATGGTCGACATCCATCGCCGTCGACGGTCACGATCCGACCGTAACAGCAACGACGCACCTTGGTTCGCGGAACTCGAAACCGCCAAACCACTCTCGTGGAATCGAAATAGCAATGCGTTGAGCTGCGCCGGCGAAACTCTTCGATTCGGATACCGATTCTCGTAGGCGTCGCGAAGGTCATTGAGCGAACAATCGCCGTCGAGTCGACACAGCAGGAAGTATTCATCTTCGCGCAGCCGGTGGTACTTGCCCGCGACGGGATCGTGCACGTTGACGCTCGCGTTGTGCCGGTGCGATACCCGCACGGCTTTCAAACCGATCTGATGCCGGATCCCGAGTGGACGACTCGCCGAAGTATTCCGATCACTCACGTGACGCCCCACCTATCGGAACCGAAACAGCACGTTGCGATGGAACCACGCAATCAAATCGTCGCTGAGCGAATCGATCAAACGACGCTGCGGGCAGACGATCTTGGCGGTCACGTCGATGTCGCCGCGGAAACCATCACGATGCAAAAACGGCGTCGATTCCGAATCCACCAACGCGACCACGTCGACGACGTTCACCGCATCGGATCGACGCCGGGCGACTCCTCCGATTCGCGAAAGCTCCGCGTGAAACGTTTCCGTCGGCTGCGACGCGACCGCGAATCGCACGGGCAGCCGATCACCGTGTTGATGCAACGTCATGACCTCACCGGATTTGGTTTCGTCGAGATGAAGATCGAGTTCCCATGCACCCTCGACCGCGACCAACGCAAACAAGCGGTCTCCGCGATTGATCGGTCGCGAGCGGAGCTTTTCATCGAGCCGCCAACCAACGACCACACCGTCGATCGGTGCAACAATATCAAGATCACCACGCATCGCTCGGTTGATCTCGAGCCGACGCCCAATCGTGTGAATTTCGTTTTCGAGAGCCCCCTGTTCGATCGCGTTCTCCGCAGTCGCTCGCGGGTCGTTGTCACCGACGAGCTGCATCGCTCGCAACGAAGCGAGCTTCTGCGTCGCCGTCGCGAGTTGCCCCGACAACGACTCGGCTTCCCGCGTCAGCTCCGCGTTCTCGAGTCGCACCAAGACATCGCCCGATGACACCGAATGCCCGTCCCGAACCAATACTTCTTTCACCACGCCTTCGACCGCCGAAAAAATCGCTCGTCGTTCCGCAGGCCGTGCCACACCGGTCGCGACAACCGTATGGTCGACGCGGATCATCCACCCGGCAACCGCGGCAGCGCCGACCAACAACGCGATCGCGATCAACCAATTGCGAACCGTCGCGCGGGCGAGTCCAGCGAGCGGGCGGCGTACCGGCAGAGCAAACACTTCATCGTAACGGCGCGAATTGCTGATCGCGGTGGCGGCTTCCTTCCCGACTTCGATTAGACCTCGCGAGATACCATGGTGGTCACCGGAGAAAGTTTCCAACAACAGAATCGACAGCGGTGCTCGATCCGACGCGGCGTTGACGGCAGTGTCCGCACCGACCGTATCAAGCGGGTGCCCATCTTCGGCGATGTCGCTTGACGCTACGGGTTCGTAAATTGGCAGCACCGTGACGCTGAGAACTCCTGACTCATCGAGGTACTCTTCCAACGCGTCCTCAATCTGCGGCGGTAGATTGCTATCCGGCGGCAAATCGGGATCGTCTGCGACCGCCGGTGGCAACACAATCGGTTCGCCCAACACGGCAACCTTCTCGGCCAAACGGTTCATGGATCGAACCAACGGAGCACGTCGATCCACGACAGACGATCCGCTGATCGCGGTGACTTTGTACTTGGGACGTTTTGAATTTCGTCGCACCACCGACAACACCACCGCTCGGTCGCACGACAGCAATCGGGGCAACTCCGATGCGATCGTGTACGCCGTCGCGGTCGGATCGAGCGAATCATGAAACCGCCGCAACGAAGCCCGCACCTGCATGTTTCGGTCGAGTTCGCCTGCCGTCGCGATCGCATTCGCACTGACGTTCCCTGGCACATGGGTGAGATCAACCAACGCCTTGTCCTCTGAACTGCCCGTCGAATCTTCGCCGTCCGGTTCCGACGACGCGGCCGATTCATGAAAACGTGTGGCCTGTGACGCGGCCGAAATGTTCGACAGTGTTTTCATTGCGGGCAGCATTTGTGCCGCGTTTCGTTGTTCGCTTTGTACGACTGCTAAACAGCATCGTTGCGGCCCCGGTAGCAACTCCACGCTCAACCCGCCGCACGCACGCGATTCGCCGCCGGGCATCACAATCCCGCTCGCGGCGAGATCGCTCTGAACGCTAATCGACGACACCGCCGACGTTGCCGAATCGAGGATGGATCGGATTTGATCGCGATCGATTCCTACGGCGACCGCTTCCTCTCGCACCAACATCCGCGGTTGGCTCCACCGCGAATCCTTCACCGCGACCAGCGCCGCGTGCAACGTTTCGGCCGTGTAGGCGGCAACATGCTGCAGGAACTCATCCCGACTGCCGGACTGTTCCGCAAGACGCTCGACCTCCGCGGCGACATCCACAGCACCCGCACCGCGGGCCCCGGACTGCGAACCAGACGGCGAGTCGGCGACGGATTTGACGGACGTGGACGGATGGCTGGACATGCCATTCAGGATACACGCCGCGTCGAAATTCATCGCGTTTTGTTTGGTGAAAACGCGATCGGACGGGCGAATTCAACGCCCCGCGAGCGAAATCGCCCGAGCCAGAATCGGATTTTCCGGTTATGCGGGTTCGGTCGCCGCCGACAGCTCCGCCTGAAGAATCCTCACCACGCCGTCGCTCTCGGGCGAATCAAATTTGCAAAGCGGTTCGCTCTCGGACCGATCCGCATGCAGCACTTCGCTTCCGAACCAAACGCCGTTATCGGTTCCCATCAGCAAAACGTTCTCGGCATCTCGAATCATCCGCGTCGTCATCGGAAGACGGCGAACGTGGATGCCACGCGTTTTCGCCACGGAAATCACAAAGTCCTGCGTCACGCCCGGTAGAACTCGATCCTCGGGTGCCAAGACGATCTCGCCGTCGACGATCAAACCGACATTCGCAATCCCCGACTCAGTCCACGTTCCATCCGAGTCACGCAGCAATCCCGTTGGCACCGAGCCGACGGAGTGTTGTTTCGCGATATCCCGAGCCATCTGGTCCGCGAGATAGTAGTGCAACCGACAGCGGACTTTCGCCTGCCGCGGCCAACATGACGGATCGGGCTGCGTGACCGTAGTCAGCACAACGGCCTGCCCTTCGCGTCGACGTTGGGCGACCAGTTCATGATCGATCGGATTGAGATGCATCGCCATCGAAGGAGCCGCATCGGCTCGCTCGCCGGGCGTTACCCAAACCGTGATCCCAACGTCGCCACATGATTGAACCAACGACGCGTTGCGGCTCAACAGTTCCTGAACCCTTTCGGTGAGTTTCACCGGGCCGAACCAATCATCACCGGCTGGTTCCTTGATTCGCAGGCAACCGAGCGTGCGCTGCAATCGCTGCCAATGCTGCGGCATCCGAAAGGGCACTCCCCCGTAAGTTCGCAACCGCTCCACGGCCGTTACCGCTTGTCGAAACCCGAGATCATCGACCGGCAACCGCACATCGTGATACGGCCCCCATCCGGACCGGCCGAGTCGCTCGCAAACAAAGAAAGCCTGATGGTTTTCGAAATCGTTCGTGCTTTGATCCATTGCGGCTTTCGGGCTACTCGTGGTGCGTCACGATCGAGAACGACGGTTGAACGCCGTAGCAAAATTCGCCAAGACGTTCGGCAATTCACGCCCCCTCCCGAAACTCTTGGCGGGCTGTTGATTTATTCGTTTAACCCGTGCCCGAAGGGTAGGTTGTGTTGCGTCAAGCGTCGCCTACGGCTACCGGTTAAACGAAAACAGGTTGACTCTCGATTAAATCGACAAACTCTTGGCGAGTTTCGCTACTCCCCAATGAAGCTTTGACGTACCACGACGATTCCGACGTCGCCTCGATTTCGGGGGCGACTCAGGAACCAACGGCGGTTGCGTTTTCAGGTGAGACCATGACCGGGCGGGAGCGTTTGGAATCCTTCGCCCGCCTCCACAACTTCATGATCGCCGAGGTCAACGACACCTCCGACGTTTTATGGTACACCGAATCGGCAGGCAAACCTTCGGTCAACCGCCGGTGGGCCTCACCAAGATTGTGATAGGGCAGACGCGGGAACAGGTGGTGCAGTGCGTGGTAGCGGGTTCCCACCGGTCCCCACAATTCCGTGAACCAGGGCCGCTCGGGGAAGTTAACACTATCGAGAAGTTGTTCCTCGAAAGTCATCTCCCCACCATCATTGTTCCATCGGTGAGCACCGAGCGTTCGGAACTCATTGAGCACGAGGATCCCAACACCAACGCTGTACGCGATCAGCCAAAACGGGTCGATCCATCGGTCACGCATGATCCCACCGCGGATCAAGAACCAAACGCACCATGTGAAACACAACACCTCTTGCATGATGACGATTCGCATCAATTTCGGTGACGCGTCGGGCCGTTCGTAAAAGGGGTCAACCAACATAGTCGACATGTGACGGTGCACGAACGGTCGCAGTCGCGGGAACACCCAACAAATCGGGCTGATCACGGCAAAACGCAACAACGCCAACAGCGGCAAGAACAACGCTTGAACAATGAACCCGACAATCAACCACGGACTGCGATTGGCCAGCGGCAGGTACTCGCCGTCATGATCGGTGCCGTAGTGTTTCCGCCGATGGTGATCGACGTGCGGGTAATACAAGAACGACGGCACCAGGAAGAAGATCCCACAAAGGGCGTTCCAAGCGACCCGAAAGAACGTGAACCCTTTCTCCGGCAAATGCACCAATTCGTGAATGAACATCAACGCCCGCATGTAAAGCAGGATCGTGACGACGTAACTGACCCCGATGACCGCGATCACCCACGGTTCGAATCCATAGAAATACGGAGCCCAAAACATCGTGTGCAGCGTCAGGTGCCCGAGAATGATCGAGCAAAGAAAATCGACCCAGTAAATGGTTTGGTTGGGACGCTGCAGGTCAGCGATCAGCGAACGAGCCTGCGAGAAACGAAACGGGTGGCAACTCGGTGCTTTTTCGGTCTGGTTCATCAAAGAGTTTCCGATGGAAGCCGTCCAATCACGGCAAAAAAATCCGTCGATTCGGGAAACGCACGACACCGCCTACTGTGCAAATTCCAACAAAACATCGACTCACACGACAATCCACCAAAATAATTCGTTTTGGGTCAAGATGAGCGCATGACCAGTATTTTTAGCCAATCCCTTCCGAGCGAACCTCCGGCTGATTTCTCACCGCACACCGTGAATGTCCCCCGTAAGGTTTGAATTCATCAACGCACTCATTCACGGCCCCGGCCAGGACAAGCCCGGCAGGAGAGCGAAATTTCCGGAGCCCATGGGGGTAGCTATCAGTTGCCCCTTCCGCCGGGTCAAGCCCGACGGAAAGGCCAAGATGCCATCATGTCACGCGTTTCCGGCCGGGCTTGTGCCGGCGGAATCAACGCCGCTCCCCGCAGCCCTGCCTACCCGACCGCGCAGAAAAAAAGCGTCCGGTGTCTTTCCGGACGCTGAAAAGTAGCGATGAGCGGACTCGAACCGCTGACCTAAGCCTTATGAAGACTCCGCTCTAACCAACTGAGCTACATCGCCTTGGAGTTCACGAGAACGTAACCGAACGTTCCGCGTTGGCAACCCCGAGAGAGCACAAAAATGTCGCTCAGGTTCGCTCGCGAAAACAGGTATCGTCCTCGAGAAGGCGGAAACTTACGACAAATCTTCTTATTTGAAAAGACGTCTCTATCGCTGTCTTTGCAGATCGGTGGATATGTCGTCAAATCGCCCGTTTATGTATATTCTGCCCCGACAGCACCGCAAATCCGTTTGCGTCATTTTATCCCTGAAAACGAGGAAAGTTGGTTGCACACCGAACCGACTAGCGAATCGCCCAAAACATCAATCCACTCGGCGAAAAACCAGAGCTCCGGTGGATCGCCCACGAACACCGACGCCAACACGGCGAACGGTGCCGCACTCGCCAAGGGGACCGTCACCGCTCGCGGCCGAATGGGACGGGTCGCTGGGGTGCGGATCGCCGGCACAGGATCTTACGTGCCCGAAAACTGCGTCACGAACGAAGACTTGGCCGCGCTCGGGTGTGACAGCGACTGGATCGTCCGCCGCACCGGAATCCGCGAACGACGCCACGCCCGACCGGACGAGGCGACCAGCGACATGTGCTACGAAGCTGCACTGCGTTGCCTGGAAAACAGCAACACAAAAATCGATGACGTCGACCTGATCATCGTCGCGACCATCACGCCCGACCGTCCGACACCGTCGACCGCCTGCCAAGTCCAGAGCATGCTCGGTGCGTCAGCCCCGGCGATGGACATCTCCGTCGCGTGTTCGGGTTTCACTTACGCTCTCGTGACGGCGGCTCAATTCGTCGCCGCGGGCAACGCGAAGAATGCGTTGGTGATCGGCGCGGACCTGATGAGCCGCACGGTCGACCCGGACGACAAGAAAACGTACCCGTTGTTCGGCGACGCGGCCGCCGCAACGTTGTTGACCGCTTGCGAAGCTGATCCAACCTCAGACGACTCACCGGCATCAACCAACTCGAACGAAGCCTCGCCATCGATTCCAGACGACGGAATCATCAGCTACCAACTCGGCAGTGAAGGACGCTTTGGCGATCTGCTCTGCATCCGTGCCGGCGGCAGCCGTAAACCGCTCACCCCGGAAGCACACGCCGAAGGGGACCAGTACATGAAGATGGACGGACGCGCGGTATTCAAATGGGCCGTACGTGTCGTCGATGAAAGCGCGAAAGATGTGCTTCAGCACGCGTCGGTTGCTCCCGAGGAACTGTCGCTGTTGGTGCTGCATCAAGCGAATCAGCGAATCATTGACTCAGCGGTTTCCGATCTCGGCGTTGAACGATCCAAAGTCTTCGTCAACCTGGATCGGTTCGGCAACACCTCCGCCGCCAGCATCCCGCTCGCGCTCGACGAAGCCGTCCAAGCAGGAAGGCTGCAGCGTGGCGATCTCGTCCTGATGAGCGGCTTCGGCGCAGGCCTCGCCTGGGGCACGCTGCTGATGCGTTGGTAGCCGCTTCTTAAAGCGGTGACAGATTTGAAACTCCTGTCATCACAAAAAAACAAGCAACCCGCGAGATGTCGACTGGCTAAACGCAGCCTCTGGTATTGGACGAGGCAACGAGTCCTTCCCCACGAAGGGACTCGTGGCCTCCTGTCTGTTCTGTCTGTTACCCACAAGTTTCTTCACGCTGAAGGCGTTTTAGCAATTAGACGGCGGTTGTGCTGCGACCATCTTCGGGGTCGGTCAGAACTTCGTACGATCGATCTCCCCAGGCGCGCTAACGCGACCTGGTGCTAATTGCTTGAAATCCCTCCGGGATAGAACCGACTTGTGGGCAATCAACAGCTCGTGGCCTCATCCAACACGGTCCACGTCCCCGGTGAAGCTACCCCGGTGGTTTTGCCCTACGCTCGACCAAAGGCTAATCGCTTAACACACCTCTGGCGTGAAGAAGTGGCAGAAAACCAACAGCCACATCCGATGCGGCTCAAAGGGCTGAAAGTCAACACGCTACCACTGCGGCAACTTTGAGAACGCGTCTCTGATTTCGCTTGCGATCTCTTCGGCCGGTCGCTTGCTCGCGTCCACTCGCATGTCGGCGACCTCGCGATACAGCGACTCGCGTTGGTTCATCACGTCAATAACCTCGTCGACCACCGACTTGCCGGTCAACGACGGGCGGCGTTCTCTCGTGGTCGCGTCTCCTGCGATTCGGTCAGCGATCGTCGCCGGATCGGCGTCCAACCAAACGCACCAACCCGTCCGCATGATCGTTCGACGATTCATCGACCGCAGAATCGCTCCGCCGCCCAACGCGATCACCCGTTTCGGTTGGCCCGCGACCTCTTCCAAGCATTTCGTCTCGCGATCGCGAAACCCGGTCTCGGTTTCCCTGGCGAAAATATCCGCGATGCTCATGCCTGCCGTCTCTTCGATCACAGAATCGAGGTCGCAGACAGGTAACGCGAGAGAATCACCCAATAGTTTTGCGACAGTACTCTTGCCGCACCCTCGATACCCGGTCAAATAGAGATGTGGTCGTTTCATAGTGGCAAACATTAGGCGATCGGATTATTCACGACAACAAGGCGGGTGGCCTCATGACCGGTAAATTCTTTTTGTTCGCTGTCGCAGCGATCGCATTCGTCATAATCGACAACACACTGAAAACGGACGGCGGACGAGGGACTGAAAAAGTCGCCGGCGGACGGGAAGCCAGCGAGCTGGTTCTGCCGATTCGGGCCGTTGCTGCCCTGCCGCAGGAAGGCGACGAAAACGCGACCATGCCGAACACCGGCATAGAAACCGAACCCGGCGGCCAACCGGAGATCGACGAAAAAGACATCCCCGAGGCACTGCAGGGAGACTTCAAAACCAGCGACATCGCCGCGGCCACCGCTTGGGCCGAGCAGTTGCACATCGCCGATTGGCTCGGCCCCCTCGCACCTTTGGCGCTGTCCCCTTTTTTTGGCGTCGCCTGTTTGTCGGGACTCGCCCTGTGGGGGCCGGAGTGGATCACCGACAACGCGCTGCTGAACAACTCCGGGCCACTGTGCAGCGTTCCGTTGTTTGCCGTCTTCGCGATCCTCGCCTTGCTGACCAGCCTGCCACGTTTGTCGAAAGTCAGCAAACCGTTCGCTCAGGCGATGGACCGTGTGGAAGCCTACGCCGTCGTGATTATTTTGCTCGCGATCAAACTCTCGGCGAGTTACTCCACCGGCGATGTCGACAACAGCATCGACTCGGCCATCAATGGCGGACTGCAAACAGCGGGCCTTAGCAACCCGTTCGTGTTTCAGGCGGGTATCCTCAGCTTCACCGCCGAGACGCTCCTGATGATCGCCATGGCGATTAACCTGTTGGTCATCAACAGCGTCAAATTTTTCTTCGAGTTTTTAGTATGGCTGACCCCATTTCCGACCGTCGACGCGATCTTTGAAATCTGCAACAAAGCGATCTGTGCGGTTTTGATGTCGATCTACGCGTTCAGCCCCACGCTCGCAACGATGATCAACCTGTTCGTGCTTTTGATCGCACTGATCATTTTCCGATGGACCGCGCGGCGGGTGAAGTTCTACCGCACCATGTTGCTCGATCCCGTGCTCGCTCGACTTTGGAAATCGTACGCCGTGCCGGGACGCCAAGGCCTCGTCGTCTTCCCGCACGATTCGATCGGCCCGTTCCCTGCGAAGAGTTGCCTACGCTTGGTTCGTGACGGCGGGTCCTGGTCGCTCGTGCCGACATCATCCTGGTCGCCGCTCTCGTGGATGCCGGTTCCCGGTGGCGGTGGACGACAAGGCGTCGTCCTCTGTGAAAAGACACAACCGCGACTCGTTCCCGGATGGCTGACTCACACCGTCGAAGTTCGGCTTCCCGATGAAGCGTCCACGGCCGACCAACGATGGACTCTCACAACGAGCCGTCGGCATGATGAGCACTTCAACGTGCTCGTCGAAACGCTGAGCATCGAGATGGTCGACGAAACTCCCGAGCAGAAGAGCGACTCCAAAGTCGAGTTCGCGTAAAGCTCGCATAAGGTTTCGAAGCCGACACGGCCGACGTGCCCGTCACCCCGACACGTGCCATCAATACGGCTGAGAAATCGGCTCGGTTTCTTGACGCCATGGCTGCAGTCGACCGATCCGTGCAGCGGGCTGGGTCGTTTCGTCAATGTTAGCCGGATCCGTCGTTCCGCCCGGCAACGCGTGACTCGGCGGACGCAGAATCTCGAGCAAGCCCTTCGTTTGACCTGACAGCGGGATCGACACGCTGTGGGGCGGTGCGACCAATCGAGCGAGATTCGTTGCCGGCAACCACCCGCCCCGCGACAACACGATCGGTTGACCACCGGCGGAAACCACCACGTCCGAGGGCAACCATTCGCGACCGGGCAACCCGCGACAGATTCCCTCGACCCGCAACTGGGCCGCGTACAAATCGAATCGCAACGCCAACGCGTCGAACGCAAAATCGTCTTGGATCGGCGTCGTCAATTCGCACCCGAGATCTTCTGCGAGTCGCGGCAGGATCGACGAAGACATCCACCCTTCGTTTGCGATCAATTGCCCAGCCACGTTCACCGAACCGTCGCGATCGAGTTGACAACGGTCGACTGAAATTTCGCCCCGCCCGGTTACACGATGCGGCAAATCTTGGGTCAACTGGCCCAGGTCAACATCGCGGAAGTGACCCGCCAACGAAACCGACCATGGGACGGACGCCATTCCGTCCTGCCGCGACGCGCTCACGGTTCCGTCGAAAGTCGCGTCTGCACCGAGACGCTCGAGAAACGGATAGTAGTCCGACATCACCGCGAGCGGCATCCGCAGTTCCCCGGTTTGCACGGACCATGACGTCATCGGTGGCGACGCCGATCGGTCGCGCGTCACCTCAATCTGAACGCCTTCGCTGTCCGGTCGTTGGCCGGCGGGAATGCAACGCACCGTCGCCCAAACCACGTCCTCACGGGTTTCCAAATAAGCATCGAAATCTTGCAGAGTCTGCGCAGTCGACTGACCTCGCAACGTCACGTCGTCGGCCGCGATTCGAACCGGCACCCGAGTCTGGTCGGGCCGACACAGAAATCGGTGGTGAATCATCGTAGCAGCTTGATCGAGCGTCTCGACGCGGATCTCCGGTTGGCTCAGCCGAATCACCGTACTGTCGGATTGGGAGATCCACCGGACCGTCCGAACGGTCGCCACGGGCCGCAAAGTTTCGGGATCGGCCAAACGAACATCGGATAGTTGCCAAGTCGTGGGATCCGCTCGCTCAAAATCCCCGATCTCGACATGCAATCCGGTCAGCAGCGACACGTGCTCGGCGAGAGCACGGCGGGCACGGTTGTGGTACCACGGCGTCCACGTCACCAAGATGGCGAACATCGTCAAAAACGTCGGCACAGCGCAGCAACCAACGAACAGCCATCGAGCGATCGCTCGCGTGGTTCGTTCGTGCATAGCAGAGGCGTCCTGAACGGGAAAAATGCGGTCAGCCATCTTGAAAGCTAACGAATTTCACCGTCTCGGCGGAAGTGAAGTCCCAGGGAATTACAAGGCAAACCCTCCGCCAAAACGCCCAAACCACCCAACCCCGCACGATCAGACCAGTTCGCATCCCCAAAGTGAGCCAAACGGCCGTAAGGCCTCGGGAAAAATCGCCAACCGATTCTCCACACCCAACCCCGAGTGCTCAAGCACTTCGGTTCAAACGCTTGGGCGAGGTGCCACATAGGTCCGCATCTCCGAGGCGGACAATCCACGATCAATCTCGCCAGCAAATTCAATGACTGTGAATCATTGAACTAGCCAACGCCTGCACTCGGTCTTGGAAAGACCGAGCTACGT
>NZ_ANOH01000098.1 GCF_000346505.1 Aporhodopirellula sallentina SM41 | reverse complement strand
CGGACAACGGAAGGTTTTTACGACACCGCCCTGAACGAAGCGAACGATACCTGAACTACCAGAAATTGTACCAAGGCCAGCCCGCGTGGCCAAACGGGGAAGGTGTGCCGAAGGCCTCAGCGTAAAAACCATGTTAGGCGACCGTCGCGATGCGCTAACGGCCGACCATCGCCAACAGTTTGAGTACAACATCGTCTAAGTGTGAAGATGGAGACGACAGTCCCATGCTTTTCGTCTCGATTTGCGCGAGGTGTTTCCCAAGCATGTGTGAATCCGCGCCAGATTGGAGTAGTGAGCAGACACCACTGACGTATGAATCGTACTCATCGCGTGCTTCAGGGCAGTCATTGATCCCGATGGGATCCCAGTCTTGCCACAATGAGATGCGCACCATTTCGGTAAGTTCAACAGCGGTTGGCGGTCGTCCATCCGCAGCACGTAGTCTGGTGAGCCAGTTTGCGAACCACTCAAGTGGAAGCACAACGGATGTGAAATCCAACGACTGCAATTCAGCGAGGGTGTACGTGTTGACTAGGGTTAGGCCCCATTGAGCAGCGACATCGTTTGCGATATCGAAATCGGGAGTCTCATCTTGAATGCTTGGATCGTCGTAGTACTGGGCGTAATAGCGTTCGCACCAGTTTGCGATTTGTTGATGCGTATAGGTCGCATTGGCAGCATCGCCCCCAATCGCGAGCAGTTGTATCAAGTTCGCCACCGTGAGCGGAAGGTCGACGGGCGTAGCAGGAGTTTCCGTCCATGAACCAACGAGTTTGTTTCGACCACGTTTTTCTCTCGGTTCAAACTCGTAGTGCGTCATGATTGCCTGAGGTCGCCTAACGGAAGGTTTTTACGACACCGCCCTGAACGAAGCGAGCGA
>NZ_ANOH01000097.1 GCF_000346505.1 Aporhodopirellula sallentina SM41 | reverse complement strand
GTCGGATCCGCCGGAGTTGATCGAGGCTGCCCGCGCGTTCGGACAGGCGTTGCAAAACAAGAAGTACGAACTTCGCGAAGAGAGTCTTTCCAATCGCGGGTGGTGTTTTTACGCCGCCGCGATCGGGGACGACCAAATCGACAAAGGACTCCTGCAAGAATCGCTGGACGCGTACAAGCAATTGCTCAAAGAGAACCCGAAGTCACGCTACCGCGAACGAGCGTTCTTCTACAGCGGCGAGGCGGCGTACACGATGGGGGATCCTCGGCAAGCGATCGACTACTACAGCAAATTGCTAGCGATGGATGAGGCCGAGAAGTCACCGCTGCGATGCGACGCGTTGTACGCCCGTGGGATTGCTCAGGAAGAAATCGACGAGTTTGACGCGGCGGCGGAGTCTTACGAACAACTGTTGCAGGCCTGCGTGGAGTCGGACCTCGTGGTTGACGTGCAGTTGCGACTCGGGGACATCCATCTTTTTGCCAAACGTTATGATCGCGCGATCGGCATGTTTCAAAAAGTGATCGACGATCCGACCGATTTGGCCACGGATGGTGATCGAGCTCATGCGCTCTTTCGGCAAGGGTTCTCGTTTGCCCGGTTGAAGAAAGCGGACGAAGCCGCCGAGCGATACGAACGTTTGGTCAAACAGTATCCCGAATCGCAGTACACGACCGCGGCAACGTTGGCGGCGGCTCAAACCCGTTATCAATCCGGTGAAATGGATGCGGCAGCAGACGGGTTTCGCAAACTGCTCGGCAGTGACGACGTGAAAGCGTCGACCGAGGCCGCACACTGGCTCGCACGGATCGAATTGGCCAAGGCGTCTGCGGCACCAACGGGTTCACCGGAGATGCAACGTGCCGCCGAGAACGCATACTCGGTCGCATCGACACAGTTGGGCGTGGGAGCGGAAGGCGACTACGCTCTGACGCTGCGACTCGACGCGGCTGAAGCACTTTCATTTCAGAATGACAAACTCGCCGACGCACTCGACCTCTTTGTCGAGATCGCGAATAACCACCCGACGTCGCCTCTGGCGGCCCGTGCGATTTACAATGGTGCCTTCACCGCGCTGCAGCTCGGTGAACACGACCGAGCCATTCGTCTCGCCGACGACTTTGGGAACCGATATTCCGACAGCCCGTTGGCTGCGGACGCGGCCTTCATTGCCGCCGAGGCACGTTTGCTTTCCGGCGACGCGGACGAAGCGGCCAAGCGATACCAAGGTCTGATCGACAATCCGGCGTACCGAAACAACCCCCAACGTGTGCAGTGGATTCTGCGAGGAGCGACCGCGTACAACTCTGCCACGCAGCCGAAGCAGGTGGTCAGTCTACTCGCCGAGGAACTCACCTCGATCGACGATCCGAGTTCACGTGCAGAGGCGTTGTTGTTATCCGGACAGGCCCAGTTAAAACTCGGCGATGCCGCTGCGGCTGCGCGAGCGTTCCGCGAAAGTCGCGAGGCGGATCCGAAGTGGGCACGCAGCGATGAGGCGTTCTTGCTAGCCGGCGAAGCACAAATGCAAGCCGGCAATCGGGACGCAGCGGTTGGCGTTTGGCGTGAGCTGATCTCCACGAATTCCGAATCGAAACTCGCCGACCAGGCACGCTTCAAACTCGGCCAACTCGCCAGCGACGAGGGACGATACTCCGAAGCGATCGAAGAGTTTGATCCGGTGATTCAATCGGGGCGTGACGCGACTCTGCTACCGTTCGCGCTCTATGGCAAAGGTTGGGCACAAATGTCGCTCGGCGAACATGATGACGCGGTCGAGACGCTCAGCCTGACGATCGAGAAGTTTCCTGAACATGCGATTCGTGACGACGCTTTACTCGCGCGGGGAATCTCGTATCGGAGTCTTGAGGATTTCGACAACGCGGCGATCGACCTGACGCAGTTTCTCGATACCGACCCAAGTGGCATCTTGCGAGGACATGGTTTGTATGAGCTCGCGCTGGTTCGGCAGAATCAAAACCGCCCTGAACAAGCCGCTGAGCGTTTGGCGGAGCTCGTGCACGATGTACCCGACTATCCCGGGATGGACAAAGTCGTCTATGAACTCGGTTGGTCGTTGAAGGAGGCCGGTCAGGAGGAGCAGGCGATCGAGCAATTCGAACACTTGATCGAAACCTTTCCGGACAACCCGATGGTCAACGAAGCGGCATACTTCGTCGGCCAAAAACGATACAACGACGAAGATTGGGACGCGGCGGCCCGAGCGTTCGAGATCGCGGCTCAATCCGGTGACGCGTCTTCGAATGAGTACAACGAACTGCTCGAGAAGTCACTCTATCGAC
Source organism: Aporhodopirellula sallentina SM41 (assembly GCF_000346505.1). Taxonomy (GTDB): domain Bacteria; phylum Planctomycetota; class Planctomycetia; order Pirellulales; family Pirellulaceae; genus Rhodopirellula; species Rhodopirellula sallentina. Next base: position 43,210 of record NZ_ANOH01000097.1, on the reverse strand, counting down.
TCGGTTGGTCGTACTTCAAAGCGGGCAATTACCCGGCCGCGGAAGCCGCCTTTGTGCGTCAGTTTCGCGAGGCGTCGAGCGGCCCGTTGTTCCTTGACGCGATGATGATGGTCGGCGAAGCTCGTTTCAAACAAGAAAACTTCGATGCTGCCCTGCGAGCCTACGGGAAGGCCCGCGAGAAAATCGAAGCTGACAACGACACCGCACAGTCGATCCGTGACGACGCCGAACGACAGGTTCGTGAGCTTACCCTGCTGCACGGCGGCCAAAGTGCGGCGCAGTTAAAGGACTGGGATACCGCGATCAATTGGTACGACGAGCTGCGGAAACGCTTTCCGGCAACGACCTATCTCCCCCAGGTTTTCTATGAGACCGGTTTTGCCCACCAACAGGCGGGCAACGAGCCACAAGCTCTGAAGTTGTACGGCCAGGTTGCAAATAACTACCGCAACGAATTGGCCGCGCGGGCGCGTTTCATGATGGGCGAAATTCATTTTGCCAACAAATCGTATTCCGAAGCGATTCCCGAATTCCAACGGGTGATGTACGGATTTGGTGCGGAAAAAGCTGACCCGAGCATCAAAAACTGGCAAGCGAAGAGCGGTTTCGAAGCCGGGCGGTGTGCGGAATCTTTGTTTGATGTCGCGAAAACTGAGTCTGCAAAAGAAAAAGCCCGCGGTTATGCTGTGAGGTTTTACGAGTATGTAGTGAACAAACATCCCGGTCACGAGTTGGCGACTCAGTCGCGAGATCGACTCGCGGCGTTGAAGGGATGATCGGCGGGGGAGACCTCCCCCTACGGAAGTTTGCTTAGGCTCATTGGGCCGCCCTTGCGAGCGTTGACGGGATTGGCCCGTTCGACAACCCAGCGGGGCCATTGGTAAGATTACCTCGTCACACGTTCGAGTCGAAACCGAAAGTTCTGGTATGCGTTTTCCCTCGCCCGCAGAAAATATTCTGAACCGTTCGCGGTCTCTCCGGTCCCGAACGGATCGACGGAAGGTGGCTCGCCGTTGGGTGCACGTGTTGGTTCTCGCGATGGTCGGTTGGGTCGTCGCAACGTCGGCCTTTCCCTCCGTGACGTCACCTTTGCCGACCGCTCACGCGCAAGGCATCGCGCCGTCGGAGGAAGCCGGCCAGAACGTCGAAATGATCGATGCCGCCGACATCGAAGACGTGATGAACGAGGCACCGGAAATAGCGATCGGCGATGGAGGTGACGCTCCCTCGGGAATTGACCTGTTGTCGTTGTTTCGGCGCGGCGGATGGTTCATGGCCCCGATCGGATTGATGAGCATGTTGGTTGTGACGCTCGCGGTGGAACGATCGCTGTCGCTGCGGACCAGCAAAGTTCTGCCACGGGGCCTGATGGAGGAACTGTCTGACCTCTCGGCGCACCCCGATCACTTTCCACCTTCGACCGCATGGGAAGTTTGTCACGAATATCCCTCCCCGGCCGCTCGAGTTGTGATGTCGATGTTGATGCGGACCGGGCAACCGCTCGGCGAGATCGAACGAACCGGGACCGAAACGATCCAACGCGAAGCCGACCGATACGCGTCGCCGGTTCGTTGGTTGACGTTGGCCGCCGCGGCGACACCGCTGATGGGATTGCTCGGAACGGTTTGGGGGATGATTGTTGCGTTTCATGAGTCGAGCACACTGACGGCCGATCGCAGTCGCAGCGAACAACTTTCCGAAGGCATTTACACCGCGTTGGTAACGACGCTGGCTGGTTTGGTGGTCGCGATTCCCGCGGCGATCTTCGCACAATATCTGGAAAATCGGATCACGAAACTGTTTCACCGAATCGAAGAACTCGCCTTTGCTGTCGCACCGGGAATGGCTCGTTTCGCTGGCCGGTCCAAACTCGACAACGACGGGCAACTGCGTCCGATAGAGGCCTCGCCACCGCCGGTGGGCACCGGAGCGCCGCCGAAGGAACCCAATCACGCGAACGGAGTCGCCACACCGCCACCGGTTGCATCGCCGTCCTAATTACTCGCCGTTGTGATGTTGTTCAGCGGCGTGGATTGGCTCGAAAGCTTTGTGGTGATCGGAGCGATCAAACCGCTGCTCACTGGTGTCGCTCATACGAACGTCAACGCCCAATCCATCATCGCGGTCCACTCGCCGAAGTCCGTAAACTCGCCATTCCCCGTGGCATTTGAACGAAACCAACTGCCTGTTTTCAATTGATCACGCATGGCCATCGAACTCAAGAAATCGAACGTCGCCGGAACGCTCAGCCTCACGCCGCTGATCGACGTCGTTTTCCTGTTGTTGATCTTCTTTCTCGTTACGAGCGAATTCGAAGATGAAGAGCGACGCCTCGACATTGTCCTGCCGTCGGCAACCAGTGCGGTGCCGATGACCAGCAAGCCACGAGAGGTTGTCGTCGATGTCGACTCGGCGGGCAAGATTTACCTTCGCGGTAAAATCACACCGCTCGAAGAACTCGAAGAGTTGCTCAAGAAGGCCGTTGCCAACAACCCGACCAATCAAACCGTCGTGATCCGCGCCGACCAAGCGACGAGTTTTCAACCGGTTGTCAACGTGATGGACGTGTGCAATCGCACCGGCGTGAGTGACTACTCCGTCACGACCAAAGATGGCCCCGCAGGTTAGTCGTTCCCGTGACATCGAACCAACCCAAACAACCGTTGCCTCATCCGTCGGGAAAGCCCGCTGCGGTGGGCTCGCGTTCGGTTCACACGCCGTCATCAGACACGCATTCGGTATCGGGGAATCCGTTGTTTCCGATCGATGAGGTCGAGGACGAAGGTGTCGAACGGATGTGGCCGCTCGATGTCGGCATGGCGGCGCTCGGTGGGCTCGTCCTCTACATGGTGTGGAACTATCTGTCGTTTGACGACACGAGGATTCTGCACAACCGGCTGACTTACCTAATCTCGGTTCCGTTGATCACCGTCGCGATATCGTTCGCGCTGCGGATGATCGCCTCGCAGTTTGTTCAAAAGTCAATTCAGGTCGGGTTTCTATTCAGCACGATCGTTCACCTGTTATTGCTGATCTTGGCCGTGCAGTTGGTGATCTTCCCGCATTACTTTCCCGAGGCGTTTGCGGGGGCGAAACCGGAACGATCGCCGATTCGCAAAACGGTACCCGAGTATCTGTTTCAGAAGCCTGAGGAGACCGAAGCGGTGACTCCCGATTGGTCGCAACCGGTCGATGCTGAGACGACGTCGCGTGTTGTTCCCCGAGAAGATCGGAAACTGCCGCCGGTGGCGCGGTCGGCTCCGCAACTCGAAGTGCCGCGACCGCGTGAGAAGCCGCAACCGAACGAACGTAAATTCTTGATGAAACGCCCCGAGCCGGAGGCGTCGATCCCGAAACCCGCCGACGCGCCATCGAAACAGGCTCGGCGGCGGATGCAACGGGAAGCCCCCGCAATGCCAGCCCAAGCTTCGCCGCAGGCACCAACGATCGAAACGACGCCGACGCCGTCCCCTCGAGTCGCTAGCGCGGAGAAGCCGACTCGCCCCACGCGTCCGACCAAACGACCACGACAGCCGACGGTGTCGATCGCCGCCGCGGCGCCGGACCTGCCTCGCGTCGAACCGACACCATCGCCATCACCGGCGGTTCGGAAGCTCGCCGATGCGATGCCTCAGGTGGGCACGTCGGGCTTGTTGCGTCAGAAAAGCCAACGTCGCCGACCCAATCGCGAAGCGCCCGCCGGTTCGGCTCCCGCACCGCCGTCGGTTGCGATCGCCAAACTGGACGTGACCGCCGAACGCATGATCGCCCCGATCGATACCCCGATCCAACGCCGCAGTGATGCGGTCGGGGCACAGCTTTCCGCGGCATCGTCGGATTTCCCATCGCCCGCGGCGGAGTCCCGTGCCGAAGAATCGGCTGGCAATCTGCCCCAACGCAGCGAACTGGCGTCGATGGCTGGGTTGCCTGAACCGACGGTTGAGTTGCAGGAGTTCAGCCGTCCTCGATCGACACGTCGCCGGGGGAGATCCGGCCAAGGGCAAGCCGCCGGAGATGCACCGGACGCGGGAGCGATTTCGGAAATGCTCGCGGAGGCCCAAAGCGATCCGGGCGATTCGGGACAGGAGAGCGACGACGAGTCCGAACTCGCGATGCGAAACACGGAACTCGAACGGACCGCTCGCGCCGATGACGATGGCTTGCCCGATCTGTCGACGACGGCCGATCCGATCTTTGACCTCGCCGCGCCCGAAGGACCCGCAGGGCTAGCCAAAGCGTTCGCAGAGAAAGCTGGTGTGATCCCTTCTACCGATCCGGTCGAAATGGCGTCCATGGATTTGTCGCGTGACCGACGTGAGCGTCGCGAAGTCGGCGGTCCGATCACTCCCGCCGGAATGGCCATCGCTGCGGTTGAACAATTCAGTCGCCGGGTGCAGCGTACGAGCGGCGGTGCCGCGCCGGCACCCGCCGGCATGGTCGGACCGGCGACCGAAGAGGCGATCGAGTTGGGGCTGGCGTACCTCGCGTCGCTGCAGAACGAAGACGGCAGTTGGTCGCTGCAGGGGCACGGGGAAGACGTGTTGTTGCAGAGCGATACGGCGGCGACGGGTATGTGCTTGCTCGCCTTCCAAGGGGCCGGCTACACGCATCGACAGCATCAATACGCGTCGGTGGTCGCCAAAGGACTCGCGTTTTTGATACAGAACCAACGGTCCAACGGTGATCTCTACCGGCTCGAGAACGCCGTCAGCGATCAGAACGTTGCCTTGTACTCGCACGGGATTGCCTCGCTCGCGTTGTGCGAAGCGTACGGCATGACGCAGGACAGCGAACTTCGCGACGCGGCACAACAATGCATCAACTACATCGAGGCGACTCAGCACCGTCGTCGCGGCGGTTGGCGTTACACACCGCAGGTCAGCAGCGACACGTCAGTGACCGGTTGGATGATGATGGCGGTTAAGAGCGGCGAGTTGTCGAACCTCGATGTTTCTCCGGATGTTTATAAAGGGATCAACCGATGGTTGAGTCTGGCTCAGGTGAGCCCGGCCCGACGCGATCTTTATGTTTACAATCCCTATGCACCGGATACTCCGCAACAGGCCCACGGTCGACGCCCCACGCCAACGATGACTTCGGTCGGTATTCTGATGCGGATGTACTCCGGATGGAGTCGCGAGAATCCAGACATGCAATCGGCCGCTGACTATATTCTCGCCAGCCCGCCAAAAATCGGCACACGCCGCGCACCGATGCGGGACACGTACTACTGGTATTACGCAACCCAAGTGATGTTTCACATGGGCGGCGATTATTGGAAGAAATGGAGCGGCTACCTCACGCCCGTTCTTATCGACAGCCAAATCAAGCGCGGCCCGGAAGCCGGCAGTTGGGATCCCGAATATCCCGTGCCGGATCGCTGGAGTGCCCACGGAGGTCGCCTGTACGTTTCCGCGATGAACCTTCTTAACCTCGAAGTCTACTACCGGCACCTGCCGATCTACGAGGAAACTGCCGGCGAAGAATCGCGGTAGCGACACGTGGCTGAGTTTCTGCGAGGCTCGAAAAGCTAAACCGTGCACGTAGCCGCGTATCTCCAAGACCCGATGGCACTGAACATCGGTCTCGGAAAGACCAAACAACGTGGGACCTCTTCGCCACGGCCCGAATCGGATTGTATAGAATAGCCGCACTGCCGCGCGCTCGTCCGTGCGCCGAGTCGCGGCCCGTCGAAATGCACGGCTTCTTTGAGAGGCCCGTCTTCCCCACTCCAGTCTCAATCTCGCGTCTCATGCTCTCACAATTCAGACTTTGTTTATTCACCTTCACCTGGTTGGTGATCGGAACGCTCGCCGCCTCCGCAACCAACGTGGTTTTCGTGATCTCCGACGATCAAGGCTACGGTGATCTCGCTTGCACCGGCAATCCGATCATCAAGACGCCCAACATTGACAAACTTGCCTCGCAAAGTTCCAGGCTCAGCGATTACCACGTCGCCCCAACTTGCTCGCCAACACGTTGTTCGTTGCTGACCGGACACTGGACCAACCGGACCGGCGTTTGGCACACGATCATGGGGCGTTCGATGCTTCGTGAGAACGAAGTAACGATCGGACAAATGTTTGCTGACGCAGGCTACGAAACCGGGATGTTCGGCAAATGGCACCTCGGCGACAACTTTCCCTATCGACCGGAAGATCGTGGTTTCACGGAGGTCTACCGTCATGGTGGCGGCGGGATCGGACAAACTCCCGACGTTTGGGACAACGCTTACTTCGACGGATCGTACTTTCACAACGGAAAGATCGTTCCTGCCAAAGGCTTCTGTACGGACGTCTTCTTTGACCAAGCCAACCAGTTCATCACCCGGTGTGCGAAAGCGAACAAGCCTTTCTTCGCGTACATCTCCACAAACGCGCCGCACAAACCGCTGCATTGCCCCAAAGAATACACGGACATGTACGAAGGCCAGTCCGAAAGCATCGCGGCATTCTATGGCATGATTACCAACATCGACGACAACGTCGGAAAGACACGCCAGTTGATCGATGATCTGGGAATCACGAACGACACGATCTTTATCTTCACGACTGATAACGGCACCGCGAGTGGCGCGAAGGTCTACAATGCGGGAATGAAAGCTGGCAAGGGAAGCGCGTATGACGGAGGCCACCGTGTCCCGTTCTTCCTGCATTGGCCTGCCGGCGGGATCACCGAACAGCATGACGTGAAGACACTCACGCACGCAGTCGACATTGTTCCGACACTCCTCGAAATGACAGGTGTCCCTAAACCAGAAGGAGTGAAGTTCGACGGTTTGTCGATAGCCGACCTGCTCGATCCGAAAAAGGATGTCGAATGGCCCGAACGTTTTGTGATCAGCGATTCGCAACGCGTGCGTGATCCGATCAAGTGGCGAAGTTCAGCAGTGATGTCGCAGAAGTTCCGTTTGATTAATGGAAAACAACTTTACGCGATCGATGTTGATCCGGGACAGAAGAACAACATCGCCAAGGAGCACCCCGAAGTTGTTGAAACGATGCGACAGTTCTACGAAGAATGGTGGGCGGACATCTCGCCATCGTTCTCGCAAACAACGGAGATCTATCTGGGACATAAAGATCATCCGGTTGTCAGCCTCACCGCCCACGATTGGATTCAAAAGATCTATCCCCCATGGCACCAAGGATCGATCCGCGAAGCGAGTCGCAAGAACCCGGATCCGGGAAAACTGACCCACAAAGGTTATTGGGCGGTCAAGGTGGTTCGCGACGGCAAGTATCAGATTTCGCTACGACGCTGGCCGGTCGAATCGGGAGCCGCGATCAACGCTTCGCTGCCACCGGGAGATGATGTGCCCGGTGCCACCACTCCGTTTCGCGTGACACCGGGGAACGCGATCAACGCTTCGCACGCGGTGCTGCGAATCGACGGCGAAGACCTGGAGCGAAAACCGGTACCCGCCGGTGCGGAGGAAGTCAGTTTCGAAGCCGAACTCAAAGAAGGCTCGTATCAGCTCGCACCGATCTTCGAGATCCCCGAAGGCGAACTCGGCGCCTACTACGTGGTCGTCACGAGTTTGAATTAGAGCGATCCAGTAGCCGAGTTCGCCAGATCGAAGTTCTTCCGGAGTCTGGCGACTCCGGCTACGGTGATTCTTGTCCTTCCTCTTCCCCGCCGTAGCTAAACTCGCCAAAGTTCAAACTCCGCACATCGAGCCCCGTCCGAAGTCTTGGCGGCTCTGGCTACGTTGTTGGGGTACCACTCGATGCACCGCCAAATTTTTGCTTGATAAACGCGCGTCTCCTTTCTGTTGGGGCGAGCATCTTCCCTTTGCGATGCACTGCGGTAATGCACGACTCACTGACTAAAAGAGTCACTGCGAGAATGTTCAGCACTTCGCCTTTGGCACGCAAAAACGTTGTGCGCGGAAACATCGAAGGGTGGCGATGAAAACACAGAACGATGAATTAGCAACTGTATATTTAACTTTTAGTTAATCGAATCGGGGGGCCGCAGCGGAGACAGATGTCACGTCTCGATGTTGGGTGCCCGCGAATTTGTTTGTTACATCTCAACGCGTTCTGTTCGGATTTTGGGGAAAATCATGCGTAAGTATTTGGGGCGAAGAGGATTCACTCTCGTCGAGCTTCTCGTAGTCATTGCAATCATCGGAGTTTTGGTAGGGCTGCTGTTACCAGCAGTGCAAGCCGCCCGGGAAGCAGCTCGACGGATGAGCTGCAGTAACAACTTCAAGCAAATCGGCTTGGCGATCCACAACTATCACTCGGCCTACAACCAGTTGCCGGTTCAATGCGGTGGGACCTACACGGTATCAAGACGAGAATACGCTCCTGGGCAAAACTCGCTGGAACTCTCTGCTTTGGTCGGCCTGACGCCGTTCATCGAACAGCAAGCCATGTGGGAGCAACTCGCGAATCCATACCAAGTTCCCGCAGGTCTCCCTGGTGCCGGGAACATCTACTCGCCGATGGGGCCTTACCCTGGTCGCACATTCGACAAACTCACGAACAGCCAGGCTGGACCTTACGCGCCGTTTGAATCGGACATTCCTACGTTCCGATGCCCCAGTGATCCTGGCGTTGGGCTTCCGGCGATGGGGCGTACGAATTATGGCGTCTGCCTGGGAGACTCGATCGCCCAAACCAACGCCGCGGCTGTCATGAATCACAAAGGCGTGCCACACGCCTCGACGACGATTGCATCTGCCAACGCCAGCAACCGTGGCTTCTTCAAATGCCAAATGAAATCGGCGTTCCGAGATGTTCTCGATGGTCTGTCAAACACCATCGCGATGGGTGAGTTTGTTACCGATCTCGGCGATGACGATAAACGGACGCGAATGTTGAACGGTACATCAACACGGAACGTCAAGTCACCGGGCGGTGCATTAGCATGCGAGCCATTCGTCGATTCGGAACGGCCACAGTTTTGGGACGCGAGTGCTCCCTTCGCCAGCAACGCTCACATCGACAATCGACGTGGCTTTCGTTGGGCATGGGGCATCCCAATTCACTCGGGCGTTTACGCCGTGTTGCCTCCGAACCGAGAGCTTTGCTTTACGCAAAGCTGGTATCAATCCGAGGGGATTTGTCCTCCAAGTAGCCGGCACCAGGGTGGGGCTCATATTTTGATGGGGGACGGTGCGGTCAAGTTCATCACGGACTCCATCGAATCGGGCAACCTGTCTGGGCGTGCGATGGTTTCCACAGCGTCTGTCAACACGGACCCATTGTCGGTACCCGGTGCAGCGAGCCCGTTTGGATTGTGGGGCTCTCTTGGTACTCGCGCATCGAGCGAAGTAATCGACGCCGAGTTCTAAATCCGCAAGATCGTCATAACAGCGAACGCGTCTGCTCGTCGGACGCGTTCGCGAGATGTCGACCGTTTCTTGTGTTTAGCGTTCGCAAAAGCGATCGAGCCGAAACGTGTCGCTCACGAGCTACGTTGTCACCCGTTTACCATTTACGAGTCTAGGATTGCTATGAAGGTTACCGCCCATTTGTTGGTTCTCGCATTGGTCGTCACATCCATCGGATGTGCTGAAGAAAAGCCTGAGAGGGCTTACGACATTTCGGATGTTGAACAACTGCTGATAGATCACCCGGAATTGGCCGAACCACCGCCGCCAGAATATCGCGTCGAAGACTGAGCGTCGCATTAACTAGAGAAACGCAACAGGACTGAGTTTTCCTCTCTTCAGTTGCGTTGGGAGTGCTCGAGGGACAGCGCGGTACGGGCGCATTGGTCGCGATTCTCAGTGTCGCGATTCTCAGTGTCGCCATTCTCAGGGGAGCGAAACTCGGCATGAGTTTCGGCGGGCCCCTCGAATCACCGAAAGTCTTGGCGATTTTCGCTACGGATCCGTTCGTGGCTTCTGGTTGAGATAGTACTGGTGTACAGATCGAATACGTCAACTTCAAAACAACATGAGGCACATCGTGCACCGCATCCTTCGCCTGCTACCGATGATCTTGATGGTCGCCACCGCGACAGCGTCTGAGGTTAAACCACCGAATGTTGTTTTGATCCTCTCGGATGATCAAGGTTACACCGACTACGGTTTTATGGGGCACGAAGAAATCGAAACGCCCAATTTGGACAAGCTTGCCAAAGAGAGCACGTTGTTTCGGCGTGGCTATGTTCCAACCGCGTTGTGCCGGCCGTCCCTGATGACGCTGATCACGGGACTATATGCTCATGAGAACAAGACGAGCGGAAACGATCCCGCTCGCACCGCAGCAAACAAAGCCCACGCCGAAAAATCGGGCGGTGACATCCGCGAAATGCTGATCTCTCACATCGACCGCACCGGTGCACTACCCCAGTGGTTGGCCGAAAAAGGCTATGTCAGCTTTCAAAGCGGAAAGTGGTGGGAAGGATCTTATCAGCGTGGTGGTTTTACCGAAGGCATGACCAAAGGGTATCCCAACCCAGGCGGACGGCATGGTGATGAAGGTTTGGCGATCGGACGCGAAACCATGAAGCCAGTCACTGACTTTATCGATCGCAGTGTGGAGGCGGATAAGCCGTTCTTTGTCTGGTACGCGCCCGTCATGCCTCACACGCCACACAACCCACCGGCTGAACTTATCGAGAAGTACCTTAAGAAGGGAGTTCAAGAACGGATCGCCAAATACTATGCGATGTGCGAATGGTTCGATGAAACATGCGGAACGTTGATAGACCACATCGACAACTCGGGCATCGCCGAAGACACGCTGATCATCTACATCACGGACAACGGTTGGATTCAAACAGAGGCTGGTCGTTACGGACCACGTTCCAAACGAAGCCCCTACGAACTCGGGACGCGAACACCGATCATGTTCCGCTGGCCCGGTAAAATTCCTGTGGCAGATCGAACCGAGCTTTGTACGTCGATGGATTTTGTGCCGACGGTTCTTGCTGCTGCGGGAGCGAAAGCTCCACACGAGTTTGATGGCCTCAATCTGCTGCCGCAGCTCATGTCGGGCGATTCGATTGATCGAGACACGATATATGGTGAAGCGTTTGCACACGACATCGCTGACATCGAGAACCCGCAAGCGTCGCTGTTATACCGTTGGGTGATCAAAGGAAATGACAAGCTGCTGCTGACATACGATGGAGCACCTGGATACATGAGGTATCCACCGCAGGATGCGGCACCTCAACTCTACGATCTGCAAAGTGATCCTGACGAAAACAACAATCTCGCCGAATCCAATCCCGACAAGGTGATGGAACTCGGTAAGCTATTGATTGACTGGTACGTCCCCACCGGACGCCAAGCCGGCACACTCGCCCCAGCCGCGCCATAAGCACAGCCGCGCCATAAGCACAGCCGCGCCATAAGCACAGCCGCGGCATAAGCACAGCCGCGCCAAAAGCACGGCCGCGTTAAATGATTGTCCGAAATTGAGCTGTCGGACATCAACAAGATTTCCGGACATTGTGTGCTAGGAAGCGATCCGATAGCCACGAGAAAAAATTAGCCGCCGGGCGCTAGTCTTGGTTTTCCACCGGAAACCGCGGCTAATGCGGATTCGCTAACGTGTTATCCTATCGGTGGTTTGGGATCGGTGTCGGACAACCATGCAAACCGATGTCTGGACGGGCGATTCAACCGCGTTCGGACGCAATGAGAACGTATAGTAATCAAAAATGAAAATTTGCCTTGGATCGTTAGTCCTGCTTCTCACCGTCTGTTGCTATGCACATGCGGCTGATGACCGGCCCAATGTGATCGTCTTTCTGGCCGACGACCTCGGTTACGGTGACCTTGCGTGCTACGGCAATCCAATCGTTCAGACGCCTCACCTGGATCGGTTCGCATCCCAAGGCGTGCGCATGATCGACTGTCATTCCGGTGGAACGGTTTGTTCGCCGTCGCGGGCTGCGCTGCTGACTGGACGAAATCCATACCGCAGTGGGTTCTTCTACATCCACAACAAGGACACTTTCTTGAGAGATGAAGAGGTCACCGTTGCGGAGGTGCTCAAAGGAAAGGGCTACGAAACCGGGTTCTGGGGCAAGTGGCATCTTTCGACACTCGAGAAAGATCGTTACGTCCATCCCGGCCCTGGCGATCAGGGATTTGACTACTGGATGGGAACGACGCTCAACGCGTTCGACGAACTCGGCGGGCCACGCCGGCCGAAAGCGTTTATCAAGAACGGAGAGCCGCTGGGCACGGTCGACGGTTGGTACTGCGACGTGATTGTTGATGACGCTCGCGAATGGCTGGCCAATCAACGTGATAAGCAGAAACCGTTTTTTATGTATGTTTGCTCGCACGAACCACATACCCCAATCGATCCACCCGAGGAATACAGCGCCCGGTACGACAACGCCAACGTTGAACGATTGGAAAAGGAGATTCAGTACGGTCGGGTCAAGCGTCCGGCACGAGATATCTCTGACCATAAGAAGGACTACTACGGAACCGTCAACCAACTCGATGACGCCTTCGGACGACTGATGAAGACGCTCGAGGACGAGGGGCTGGAGAAGGACACCTTGGTTCTGTTCACCAGCGACAACGGACCGGAAGCCCCGGTGACTGTCGAAGAGTCGCTCGGCCAGTGGGAGGATCCCATCCGCGATAAGTGCTTTGGCTCGCCCGGCGTACTGCGCGGCATGAAACGGTTTCCCTTTGAGGGAGGTCACCGTGTCCCAGGTCTGGTCCGTTATCCCGGAGTCATTCCGGCGAACACGCGCAGCGATGTGCTCTTCAACGGAACCGATATTCTGCCCACGATTTGCAGTCTGGTGGACGCGGACGTGCCCGCTGGCCGCAACGTGGACGGCGTCGATGCTTTTGACGCATTTCTGGGGCAACCGGTTCGGCGTCGTGATTCCGCTATCTGGTTCTTCCCGCACCACGGAGACACGTGGTTCCGCATGCCACAGATCTCGATGCGGGACGGCAACTACACGTTGATCGCTTGGTTGCCTCAACGCGAAGTAGGCGTTTCGCTTGACGAGTGGCTCGCGACGTCCGACCCTGATCGTGTGGAGCTCTACGACGTTTCGGTCGACCCTTCACAGAGCAACGACATCGCAAGCAAACATCCCGAACTCGTCAGCTCGATGAAAAAGGAAATGACCGCGCTCTGGCGTGAGATGCGTGACGAAGGACTCGCGAGTCAAACGCAAGCTGATTAGAGCGTTTCGATAAATGATGTTGCCGAGTTTTGCCGCGTGAACGTTGGCGACATCCGGCTGGTAGCTGCGGCTTTCCTGGACGGTTTGACCCTTAGTTGGACTCGCCAGAGTTAGTCTTCGCACGTTCGATGCCCGTCCGAAGTCTTGGCGACTCCGGCTACGTTGCTGGGGTGGTTTCTGGCGTTTGATCTTCAGAGACCGATTCGGAAGCATCCGCGACGGAACGTCCGGCGGCTTCGATATGCCGTTGGATTTCATCTTTCGTGATGGCCCGGTCGTAGACGGCGACCTCATCGATCTGGCCCACAAAACGTCGATACTCCGAATCGGGATAGACGCGTCCAACGAGCAACTGAACGTTGGCATTAAGCGGTACCGGGTTTTGACGTTCCGCCACGATTTGTCCGTTGAGCCACAGTCGTTGGCTGTTGTCCTTCTTCTGTGCCACCACGTGCTGCCACATTCGCGCCTCGTAGGTGGTTTCGGAGAAAATATTGGTGGCACTTATCGGTTGGGTCTCCCCGAGTGCACGATGGACGAATCGGATGCGGTTGGGTTCAGATTCGCTCAGACGATGCGTGAAGTAGTGTTTTGCCGTGACCTCGAGCATCATGGTGTGTTGGTACCTTCCGTCCTTGAGCACCAACGGATCGTGCAGACACAGCAATTCACCGTGATGATACAGCTGTGGCTTGACCCATAGTTCGATGCTGTATTCGTCCAATGCGGACGGTGGCCATTGCTCTTCGGCGTGAAACGCTGCGGCGGTAGGCGTTCCGATTTCGGCGACACGGTTTTCGCCATATTGACGCCAGGTCGGGTTGCCGATGATCAACGCGTTCATGCCCTCTGCGGTGCCCTCGTTCTCGACGTAGAACGGGAAGTCACCTTTGAGTTGTTCGAAACGCCAATACACTTTCGGCGCGGATTGTTGGATCGTGTTGGCGTATTCATCGTCGAGGTTCAGAGGGTCGAAATTGGGCGAACGTGCCGACACGAAATTTCCAACGCTCGCATCGAAACGCACGAGCTGGATTCCTTCGTCGGTTTGCTGAAACACGCGAACCGCTTCACCTTCCTCCAAGCGAATTTCGTGTAGTTCATCGTTCAAATCATGGGGCGTTAGTACTGCGTTGCCGCGAAAGACATGCAGTTCGCTCGAGGTGTCATCGGAAACCAATCCGACGAAACTCTGTGGGCCGATTGTCACTCGGCCGGCAGCGATCGAAACGGAGTTGTCTTCGGTATTCGCGCCGATGCCTTTGAGAGTCATCGAGCCACGTAGCAGACCGAGTTCACCGTTGCTTTGATTGTGAACGCTCGCGGGGCCTTCGATGCGAACCAATGCGTCACGACCGGTGTTTTCACCGAGTCGCAGTTCCGCGATTCCTTCGACGAGATTCAGGACTTCGCCCGAATCGATCGGATCGCCGATCGTTGGAGTGGTTTCGCGGGTTGACCGCCAAACGCATGCGGTCATCGATACGAGTTGCGGTGCGACGGATTGGGACGCGGCGTCGGAATCGCGGTCGGGAGTGTTGGTTTGCAGCAGATCTGACGACGCAACACGATCGAAACCCGACTGGCTTTTTGCCAGCGACCAGGCAAAACTCGCGACAAGGATGTTGCTCGCGACGAGTGCGAGCAACCATGCGTAGTGTCGATTTTCGCCGGAGTTTCGCGTTGTCGGTCGATGCGACGCTGCTCGCTCTTTACGTGCGACTTCAACGTGGGGCGCCGAGGCCGTCGCTGCACCTGCGGCGGTCGATTCCGGTTGTTCTCGCAACGCCTCAAACACCTCCTTCACAATCGCGGGTGACTCCAGCGAATTGTGATCACTCAACGCACAGAACTGGTCGATCAACGCAACCGCCTCTCGCGATCCCGCTTCGGTTCGGGCGATCTCATTGACGCGCCGGATGTCTTCTTTCGTCAGCAACTCTTGCTGCGACTTCAGAATCAAACCACGCAGTTCGGATAGGTTCGGGTTATCGGGTGTCACTAGACTTCCTCGGCCAAAGTTCTTTCGATGCATCGAGACAGCGATCCGTGGATCCGGCTCAATTCTCGGTAAATTGCGTAGGTGGAACGTCCCACATGTTCCGCGATTTCTTTAACGCTTAACTCGTCGTAGTAGCGTCGGCGGATGAGTTCACGATCGGCAATCGGGAGCTCGCTTAAGCATTTGCTCAGTGCGGTGCGACGATCGCAGACGTCCTGCGCCACCATGCATGCGTCGGACGAAAGGTATTCAATTGTCTCGTCATCGAAGACTTTGACTCGCTTCTGCGAGTCTCGCAGTTTCAGCATTTCGTAGCGTGCGATTCCGCATGCCCACGCAAAGAAGTTCTCCCCATCGAAATCGGAGAACTTCTGCCAAAGGATGATGCATGTGCGTTGGAATACGTCTTCCGCATCGTTGTGCCGGTTCATGGTGATGATGCGAATGAACGACATCAGCCGACTCGAGTGAGTCGCCAACAACCGCACAAATTCGTCCTGCGATGATGGGGAATTAATCGTCAACCTCGAAACAGGATGGGAAAGAAGGCTATCGGTGGGGCATCCCTCGTGATCGGGAATCGAAAAATCTATCGCAGTTCGGCCGCCTAATGTGGGGGCGGGGCAAATTTTGGTGTCAGACATGGTGGAACGTTCGCGAGAGATCGCCGGTTTCAGACAGCATGCCGAATCGCTGCACTTAGTTTGCCCCGGGACATTTCGGTTTATCGATTTAATCAAGAGTCAACCAGTTTTCGTTTAACCGGTAGCCGTAGGCGATGTGCAGTGGCAAGTAGGTCGCCTACGGCTGCCCGTTAAACGAAGCAATCAACAGCCCGGGTTGCCTCGGATCGCTCAATAGGCCGGGGAACATTCCGCCGGCCTACCGTCTCCGTCAGTTTCTGATCCGCCCTCAAACGCCGTGTTTTTTGAGCGTAGGGAGAGAGCCACCAATTACCTCAGTGTGCAGGTGATTTTTGCAGTGTTTCTGCTGCAAATCGGAAGGAAATTTCAGCAAACCCTTAATGCCGCGAAAAATTTCGAATTTCAGCGCAAAAGGTCGCGCCTAAGGGCTGGTTAACGCACGCTGGCGAGATTCATTGGTCCGATGCCTTCAATTACATTTCCCGTGAGTAATACAGAAGTACCTGCTGATTTCCGTTTTCACCCCAGTCCGCTCGCGCGGTGCTCGGGTGGAGGTGCGGTCTCAGGGGCTCCGGCGACGAGGTCCATGGGCGAGAACGAACTAGAAGATTTTTATCACTACCTTCCCGTCAACGACGCCGCGATAACCTGGGGCGCTTACTTGACGGGTGTGGGCCGCGCGCGCACCGGACCGGATCAGGAGTATCCGCCGAAAGGGCACCCGGGCCTGTATGACCACTGTTGGTCGCGGGGGCGCGTGCTGCCCGAATTTCAGATCCTCCTGATTTCCGAAGGCCGCGGGGTCTTCGAAACCAAAGAGACTGGCACGGTATCGATTGGCCCAGGGTATGCGTTCATTTTGTTTCCCGGCGTTTGGCATCGCTATCGTCCGGACGCGGATGTCGGTTGGCGTGAGCGTTGGATTTCCTTCAACGGCGTGATGACACACCGGCTTCAAGAGCTCGAGGTGATCGATCCGTCTCGCGCGGTGCACCGTGCCCGGGACTTTGATCGGTTGATCGAGGGTTTTGATCAACTGCTCAGTCGTGTGCGATCATCACCGAACCAGAACTCCGTCATGCTTTCGATGCAGGTGCTGTCGCTGATCGGGAACATCATCGAGTCCATGGTCGATCCGGGGCAGATTCCCGGCGGAGATCGAACCGTTCGTGAGAACACGATTGGTGATCCTTTGGTTGCCGATACGCTGAATTTGATTTGGACACACAGTGACCGTGCTTTCACGGTGAAGTCGTTCGCGGATCGTTTGTGTGTGAGCAGGCGTGTTCTTCAACGGCGCTTTCATGCCGAGCTCGGGCACAGCATCCTTCAAGAAATGATTGCCTGTCGATTGAGCCGGGCGAAACGTCTGCTCAAAGAAACCGATTTGGGAATCAAAGAGGTGGCGTATATCGCGGGCTTTCCGAGTGAAGAGCGAATGCGGGTCACGTTCAACCGAACCGAAAAAGTATCTCCATCTCAATACCGAGCCGCCGCGGTGGCAAAAACACGTGGCGAAGCATCGAAGTGAATGCGGTAACGCAAGTCGAGTGGAAATGCATGATGAATGAATGTCATCGTGTTATGTGTTTCTGCGCTCCGGTGCGGGGTCTGGTTAACAATTGTCGCAAAGTAGTCACAAAACAAGGGGTAATGGCTCATCGTCAAGTTGGGCGGCAATGGTAAAATCCATTTCGTTGGCAGGCCATAGGGGATCGCACGCTTCCATATCAAAGCGTCGAGATATTCTCGATTGCGTCGAAGCGGTGGTTGGGTTTGGCAGTCATGGCAAAAGATTCAGTCGGCGACATGTCTCTTGGCGGGGGCTTTTTCGAGCGTACTGGTAAGGCTGTGTCTGGCAACTCAACTCGGTGTCTTGTGTTCTGCCAGCGTGTTCTCGTTTCTTTTCTTTTCTAGGTAGGTGTTTCAAATGAAACGTAATCGATTGGGGTTTACACTTGTGGAGCTGTTGGTGGTGATCGCCATCATCGGCGTTTTGGTTGGTTTGTTGTTGCCGGCTGTGCAAGCAGCACGTGAAGCGGCTCGTCGCATGAGCTGCAGCAACAACTTCAAGCAACTTGGTTTGGCGGTTCACAATTATCATTCCGCCTACAGTAAATTGCCTATGCAGGGCGGTGGTACAACAACCCTCAACGGAAGTGCTTCCGCGGGCGGACTGGCTCAGACCGCGGGTTCGGAGCCTCTGGCGACCAACGCTTTGGAACTCAGTTGGTTGGTCGGTCTGTTGCCGTTCATTGAGCAGCAGGCGCTTTGGGAGCAAATTAGTAATCCTTTGGATTCGGACGGAAATGCCAGCACGACGGGCGATGTTTTTCAGGCGATGGGGCCAACGCCACGTCGACGTCTGCAGGACCAGAACGGTCAGCCTTATGATCCATGGGTAACCGAGGTGCCAGGCTTCCGCTGCCCGAGCGATCCGGGTGTTGGTCTCCCTGCGTTCGCACGCACTAACTACGCAGCGTGCATGGGCGATTCGGCGATCTATGTTCACGGTGGAATCAAAGACAACGGAACTTGGAACACCAGTGGTCCTGAGCGACAGCGTGAGTCGTGTCGCGGTTTCTTCGTCTATCGAAATGAAGCTCGCTTCCGCGATATCCTTGATGGTCTGTCTAACACGATTATGGCCGGCGAGATCGCCACGGACCTTGGTGACCGTGACAAGCGGACTCACCCCGCCAAAGCGCAGGGTATCTCCTGGTTGGGCGATCAAGGAACCAATAGCGCTTGTGATAGTATGGTCGATGCAACGCGTCCCCAGTTTTGGAGCAACGGCCTGATCGAAACCGACTTCAACGCCAGTATCGGTCCGCTCGGGGAAGTTAAGCGTGGTTTCAAGTGGGCGTTCGGTCGCGTGCTCTTCAGTGGTTTCAACACGACCGTGCCTCCCAATGGAGCGTACTGTGCCGGAACCTTTGGCATCAGCGACGCCACCGCCTCGGCGAGCAGTCGTCACCAGGGTGGCGTGCACATCCTCATGGGTGACGGTGCTGTGAAATTCGTGACTGACTCAATCGAGGCAGGCAATCAAAACAGCTACCACGTCGGCTGGCGTGGGCCAGCACTTGATGCTGGTGCCCAGAGCCCGTTTGGGTTGTGGGGAGCTCTCGGGTCGCGAGCGTTCAAGGAAACGATCGATCAGGAATTTTAATAGGCAGCGGCGGTTCACTCGCCGTCAATATTTACAAGGGGGCCAGGCGACAGCAGACGGCTGGCCCTCTTGCATTTCCAATCTGCAACTCGGATGTCAACATGGCATCAAAAATTAAGGAGCTATCATGAAACAGTTTTACATGCTTGCCGTTTCGTTGGGGGTCGTGCTCTCGATGGTCGGATGTGGAGATTCAGGTTCGACGTCGATGCCAATCGAGAAGAGTGAGCTTGAGAAATATGTTGAAGAGAATCCCGTGCCGTTGGTCGGTGCAGAGGATTTTGGTGACGTCGAGGAATCGGATATGGAGTGATTGCTTGGACCGGGGACGCTGGTCTCGATGTGGCAATGCCACTACTCGGTTTTCCAGTGCACCGTAGGTAAGCGAAATACCTGATCGCGATTGTTTCGGTTTGTGCACGTTCGCGGCAGACATTCTAATGTGTGCCGCGATCACCGTTTGGTTGCGAGCGAATTTGGTCTAGCAAAAGAGTTGCAACATGGTTCCAAGGCGAATCCGAGCGAAGCTATCTCACGTGCCAATTATTTCCGTGGTTTCCGCCGTAATCGTGTGCATGTCAGTTACGATGGCACATGCGGACAACCCGGTTTCTTTCAACCGCGACATACGTCCGCTGCTCTCGAGTCGGTGCTTTGCATGTCACGGCCCCGATCCTGAATCGCGAGAGTCGGGGCTGCGACTCGATGTAGCCGATGATGATGACGGACCGATCGGATTTGTGATCGAGCCCGGATCGATCGACGACAGTGAATTGTGGCGCCGGATTACGACGGACGACGAATCCGAGTTGATGCCGCCAACCGATTCGCATTTAGAGCCATTCAAGGATGAAGAACTGCAGTTGATTCGTCGGTGGATTGAATCGGGTGCGGAGTATGAAGGTTTCTGGGCGTTCGAGCCCCCGCGTGTTCCTGCTTTGCCTGAGGTAAGCGATCCTTCGTGGGACGTTCATCCGATCGATCGTTTGGTGATGCAGAGGCTCCGCTCTGACGGACTCCAGCCATCGTCTGCGGCAGATCCTCGGACGCTGATCAGACGCGTCACGTTTGATCTAACCGGCTTGCCTCCATCCCGCGAAGAGATCGCGACGTTTCTGGATCGCTATCAACAGGCACCGGAACAAGCTTGGCAAGACTTGGTCGATGACCTGCTCAGTCGGCCACAGTTTGGCGAGCACGTCGGACGATACTGGTTGGACTTGGTTCGATACGCCGATTCCAACGGGATGCATAAGGATTTTTATCGCAATCACTATGCGTACCGTGATTGGGTGATCCGAGCGTTCAACGAGAACCTCGGGTACGACGATTTTCTGACCTATCAACTCGCCGGTGATCTGTATCCCGAGCCGACGCGTGATCAACTGATCGCGTCAGGGTTCCATCGTTTGCATTTGATCATTGACCGAGGCACGGCGCTGCCCGAAGAAAGCTTCTCAAAGAACGTGATCGACCGGGTGACCTCGGTTGGGACCGCGTTCTTGGGTTTGACTGTCCATTGTGCTCAGTGCCACGATCACAAGTTCGATCCGATCACGCAGGAAGATTTCTATTCGCTCTCCGCGTTCTTCAATAACATCGACGCAAAGCCTGAAACGGTTTCGCGGGATGGTCCGAAGAACGGTCTGCAGCCGCCGTTCATTTCGTTGGCCACTGACGAGCAATCCGCTCGGCTTGGAGAGTACGATCGCTTGCTTCGTCAGTTGTCAAAATTGCAGCCGACGCTTGAGAAAGTGGGGGCCGCGGAAGAAACCACCGCTCTGCTCGAGCGAATTCAGCAGAAACGCGATGCGTTTGATGACGGGATCGCGAAGGCGATGGTGATGAAAGAACGCAGCAACGTTCGCCAAACGTTCATCCTCGAACGCGGCCAGTACGATGCCCCGGGTAAAGAGGTGAGTCGAGGCACTCCCGCGTTCCTGCCGCCTTTGCAAACGACCGGCGAGGTTCCGTCGAGAATGGATCTCGCACATTGGTTTGTTTCGCCGGATCATCCGTTGACCGCACGCGTGGCCGTGAATCGTTTTTGGCAGCAGTTCTTTGGTGTCGGACTCGTGAAGACCTCCGAAGATCTCGGTAGCCAAGGCGAGGTGCCTTCGCATCCCGAGTTGCTCGACTACCTTGCCGTTTCGTTCGTCGAATCGGGGTGGGATGTCAAAGCGTTGATGCGTCAGATTGTATTGTCGAACACCTACCGGCAGTCATCGATCGCGACGCCAGAGCAGTTCAACGCGGATCCGGAAAATCGTTTGCTCGCACGCGGGCCCCGCTATCGTTTGGACGCCGAGATGATCCGTGATCAGATCTTGGCGACGAGCGGTTTGTTGTCCGACCGAATGTACGGACCTAGTGTGAAGCCGCCGCAACCGGACGGTTTATGGCAGTCGGTCTCGATGATTGGCGAAGTTTACCAACCTGATTCGGGGGAATCGATTCGGCGCAGAAGCGTTTACACGTTTTGGAAGCGTTCGATGCCTCCGCCGCAAATGACAATCCTTAACGCTCCTCTACGCGATTCGTGCATCGCACGGCGTGAACGGACCAACACAGCGACACAGGCGTTGTTGTTGCTCAATGAACCGGAATACCTCAATGCGGCGCGAGCCTTGGCGAAGGAAACATTGAAGCAACCCGAATCACAACGTATGTCGTATCTCTGGGAGACCGTGACGTCCAAACTGCCCGACCGGGATGAGGTCGCCACTATCGAATCGTTGCTCGGTGATCTGGTGCAAAAGTATTCGAGTGATCGGGAGTTGACGCGGCAGATGACTCACGGGGCGACGGAAGCTAACTCGGAATCATCCACTGTTTCGGCAGTAGGAAACGACGTGGAACTCGCGGCGTGGACTGTACTCGCCAATGTTGTTTTCAATCTCGATATTACCAAAACGAAGGAGTAGACGATGGAACGCATGCAAACCGTTGACCTTCGTAGCAACCGACGCCGTTTCCTGACAAACGCCGGCATGGGGTTGGGCGTGTCCGCTTTAGCGAACGCTCTCGCGAATACCTCGTATTGCAATTCGTCGATTCCCAACACGGATCTCGGCGGCCAACCGGGGCTGCACTTTCCGGCCAAAACGAAACGTGTCATCTTTCTCTTCATGGCGGGCGCGCCGAGTCAACTCGATTTGTTTGATTACAAACCCGAGCTGCACCGACTGTTCAAGAGTGAGTTGCCTCCGTCGGTCAGTCAAGGCCAGCGAGTGACGGCAATGACGAAGGGAAAAGCACAACTCGTCGCGCCATCGAAATTCCAATTTTCGCAGCACGGCGAAAACGGTATTTGGATGAGCGAGTTGCTGCCCCATTTAGCCAAACGCGTCGATGATCTGTGCATCATCCGCTCTCTCAATACCAACGCAATCAATCATGACCCGGGCAAGACATCGTTTTGCACCGGATCGGAGATCCCCGGCAAGCCGAGCATGGGGTCTTGGTTGAGTTACGGATTGGGGACGATGAACAAGGACCTGCCCGACTACGTCGTTTTGCCGTCGGCGTTTTGGGGCGGCAAGGTGAACGTGCAGGCACTCTATTCGCGTTTGTGGGGCAGCGGTTTTCTGCCTTCAAAACATCAAGGAACGAGTTTCCAGGCGGCTGGTGATCCGGTGTTGTTTCTTTCCAACCCGAAGGGAATCGACCGATCCGTGCGTCGACGCATGCTGGACTCTCTCGGCGAGCTGAACCAGAAGCACTTCAGCGAGATTGGCGATCCGGAAATTGAAACAACCATCGCGCAACAAGAGATGGCGTTCCGAATGCAGTCATCCGTTCCCGAGCTGACTGACCTTTCGGAAGAAGCCCGCGAAACGATGGAAATGTATGGCCCGGACGTCGACAAGCCCGGTTCGTACGCGAGGAACTGTCTCTTGGCGAGACGGATGATTGAACGTGACGTCCGGTTTGTTCAGTTGTTTCATCGCGGATGGGACCATCACTCGCGATTGCCCGAGAACCTAACGGCGCAGTGCAAAGACGTCGATCAGCCGACCTCGGCGTTGTTGATGGATCTGAAGCAACGAGGGTTGTTGAAGGACACGCTCGTGGTTTTCGCCGGCGAGTTTGGACGCACCGTTTATAGCCAGGGTAACTTGACGCCCAATAACTACGGACGCGATCACCACCCGCGATGTTTTACCGCTTGGATGGCAGGTGGCGGGGTGAAAGGCGGCTTCGAATACGGAACGACGGACGACTTCAGTTACAACGTTTTGGACGGATCCGTTCATGTTCGAGATTTTCACGCAACAATGCTTCATCTACTGGGGATTGATCACAATCGATTGATCTTTCCGTTTCAAGGGCTCGACCAAAAACTGACGGGCGTTGACCCCAGTCGTGTTGTGACGGAGATCATCGCGTAGCCACATGCCCTCTTTCAGTCGAAATAGCTCCATGAAATACCGTTTGCTAATGCGATCGACATGCCCACTGTTGGCAGTGACTCTATTGGCATCTCTGTTCGCGACCAAATCTAGTTCCGCTGAACCACAGCGACTTCCTGACATCGTGGTGTACTTGGCCGATGATCTTTCCGCAGACGACGTTTCATCCTACGGCGGCACGAGTATTCAAACGCCGGAAATTGATCAGTTGGCCGCCGATGGGATGGCGTTTGATCGTGCTTTTGTCGCCAGTCCTTCGTGTGCGGTCAGCCGTGCGGCGTTATTGACCGGATTGATGCCCGCCCGCAATGGTGCGGAAGAAAATCATAGTTACCCGCATGAAGATGTCCTGCGACTGCCAACGATTCTCAATGACCTTGGCTACCAAACCGCCGCGTTTGGGAAAGTTGCTCATCTGCGAAGTGCCCCAGACTATCATTTCGACGTCATCGATTCCAAACAGCACATTCCGGATCTGCGAAAAACGGTGAGGAAGTTTTTGGAGGAGCGTACAGACCCGCGTCCACTGGCGCTCTTCGTCGGAGTCTCCGACCCACACGTTCCATGGCCCAGCGAGTCAACAGTCGATCCCGAGTCAATCGCAATGCCACCGCAGTTGCTCGACACGCCACGCACGCGAGTTCAGCGTTCACGATACTTGCAGGAGGTGAAAGACCTCGACAAGTATCTGGGTGAACTTCGAGCGTTAGCTGACAAACATTTGTCTGACGACAAGCTGTTCCTATTCTCCAGCGATCACGGTGCCCAATTCCCGTTCGGCAAGTGGACGCTTTACGATGAAGGCATTCGCGTGCCATTGATCGTCGCTCAACCTGGAAAAATTGAAGCGGGGACGAGAACGGATGCCATGGTTAGTTGGGTCGACGTCTTGCCAACCTTGATCGATATCTCCGGCGGCGTTGTTCCGGCCGATCTCGATGGACGCTCATTTGCGCCGGTCCTTCATGGCGAGACCGATTCGCATCGTGAACGCATCTTCACAACGCATAGCGGTGATTTGCTGATGAACGTCTATCTCAGCCGCAGTATTCGCACGGATCGATATAAATTGATTTGGAACCCACACCCCGATTTTGCCTTCACATCGTATATCGATTTGCTTTTGCGTGAAACATCCGGCGACTACTTCAAGGAGTGGATCGAAGCAGCCAAGACCGACGATCACGCCGCTGCTGTGCTCGCTCGTTACTACGGGCGTCCTGAGTACGAGCTCTATGATTTGGAGAACGATCCCAATGAACTCAATAACCTAGCCGGTCGCGAAGAGTTGTCGTCCGTTCAACGCGAGTTGACGCAGGAACTCAACGAGTGGATCCAATCGCA
Organism: Aporhodopirellula sallentina SM41; assembly: GCF_000346505.1. Taxonomy (GTDB): domain Bacteria; phylum Planctomycetota; class Planctomycetia; order Pirellulales; family Pirellulaceae; genus Rhodopirellula; species Rhodopirellula sallentina. Next base: position 18,505 of record NZ_ANOH01000097.1, on the reverse strand, counting down.
GGGAGATGAACTCACTGTGTTCCATCAGCCTTTGATGCTCGACGAACCTGCGACCTGGGTGCCACGGAAAATCTCACGTAAGAAGTAAGAACTATCCCCAATCATCTTCCCATCCTGTCCTTTCCCCACCTCCCCATGATGGACACCTTGAGTATGTATCGAAGAGTTATCACTGTCACCCTATTTGTGATGTCGGCGCTAGCGAGCGTGGCTGCGAATGCGGACCGCCCCAACGTTGTCTTCTTGCTGAGCGACGATCAGGGCTGGAACGATTACGGATTCATGGGACATCCGCATATCCAAACGCCTCATCTGGATCAGTTGGCAAAGTCGGGTTTGGTTTATGAGCGAGGCTATGTCACCGCGCCACTGTGTCGGCCATCGCTCGCGAGTCTCGTCACGGGACTCTATCCACATCAAACCGGCATTCGGGGCAACGACCCGGTGATGCCAGCGTCGACCAATCGCAAGAAGGATCTTGGGGTATTCGCGTCTCTTCGAAAACGAATGACCGCGCCTCTGCACGAGCAGCCTTCGTTTGTGAGGATGTTGAAAGAGAACGGTTACGCGACGCTGCAAACCGGCAAATGGTGGGAAGGCGACCCGAAGGAGCATGGCTTTACCGATGCAATGACCCACGGTGTGGAATCGCGAGGCGGTCGGCACGGTGATGTGGGGCTGAAGATTGGACGCACGACGATGCAGCCGATTTATGATTTCGTTGACAACGCTAAATCGAAACAACAACCCTTTTTCATCTGGTACGGTGTTTTCCTGCCGCACGCTCCCCATAACGCACCGCAGCGACTCTATGAGAAGTACAAAGACGTCGCCCCCGACGAGCCAACGGCGAGATACTGGGCCAATGTCGAATGGCTCGATGAGGGTTGCGGACAGATCGTCGACTACCTCAAACAGAACGGTTTGTACGAGAACACGATCTTCGTCTACACGTGCGACAATGGATGGGTTCAAGATCCGAAAAGAATGAACGTCAGCGTTCGATCGAAACGCCACCCCGTGGAAGCCGGCATTCGCACCCCGATCATCGTTTCGCATGAAGGAGAAATCACGGCTTCGCGTGATCGCGAAACACTCGCGAGCAACATTGACATTGCCACGACGATTTTGCACGCCTGCGATATCGATCCGCCGGCCGCAATGACCGGACTCGATTTGCGTGATCCAGAGCAATTGCAAAAACGCGATCGTGTGTTTGTGGACGTGTACGAACACGACAGCGACCTGGATCGCCTCGTCGATTTGGATGACGGACTGGTTGCTCGTGTGGTGATTGACGGTTGGAACAAATTGATCTCTCGTCCGTCGGCCGATGAACTTTACGACCTGAAGACGGATCCTGATGACCGCAATGACTTGTCCACGAAGCAGCCCGAAAAGGTGGCGGAGTTGAAAGCAGCACTCAACGAATGGTTGCATGCAGGGAGCGTGAAATGAATCGTTCCCACAAAGACGCCTGCGCAACGAACCGTCGCCATTTTGTTAACCGATCATTCGTTGGACTCGCGAGTCTTGCGGTCGCGAGTAACGGTTTGATCGCTTCAGAAGAGCACGCAGAAGAGCACGCAGAAGAGCACGTAGACGCATTCTCTCAATCCTCTTCGGCATCGCACAGCAACGAACGCTTTCTCGAGTTGACCAAGAGTCTGCTGGTGGATTGGTGCGACGGGATGATCCGACGCCAGGTAAACAATCCGAGCGATCCGAGCCGCCATGGTGCGTTGATCTGTCCGGCATGCAGTCACATTCATGGACGTTGCAGCGATGCGTTGTACCCGTTCATGCATCTGGCACGCGTGACCGGGGAACAGAAGTACCTTGACGCGGCAATCAACGTGTACGACTGGGCTGAGAACAACGTCAGCCAACCCGACGGCAGTTGGACCAACGACATCAATCCAAAAGCGTGGCGTGGTACGACGATTTTCGGAGCGATCGCGCTGGCGGAAGCGTTGCATTATCACGGCGAGCTTCTCGATGCAACTCGGCGGGAAGCGTGGACGAAGCGTCTCGACGAAGCTGTCGGCGGATATCTCTACCGAGACTTCCGAAAGATCGACTTCACGAATCTGAACTACGGCATGACCGGGGTGTACGGATTCCATTTGTTCGGCAACCTGCTCGGCAACCCGAAATACACGGCGCGTAGCGATCAGTTTGCCAAACGGGTGAAGGAGTTTTTCACTGACCCGAACATGCTGCTGTGGGGCGAGGGGAAACCGAATGACAATCGAAGCGGTCGCGGATTGCTGCCGGTCGATCTCGGATACAACGTTGAGGAATCACTCAACGGTGTTGTGCTGTATGCCATCGAGGTTGGCGATCAAGAAATGCTCGATCTCGCCACCAAGACACTCAATGGGCATCTTGAGTTTATGTTGCCTGACGGGGCGTGGGACAATAGCTGGGGAACCCGGTCGCAAAAATGGAGCTACTGGGGCAGTCGCACGTCGGACGGATGCCAACCGGCGTTCAGTTTGATGGCCGGCTACAACCCGGCGTTCGGAACGGCTGCGATTCGCAATGCGGAGTTGTTGCAGCGCTGCACGGCGGACGGGCTACTGCATGGCGGGCCAGATTACGTTTCGCATGGCATTAAACCGTGCATCCACCACACGTTCGCTCACGCCAAGGTGATGGCGCTCGTCCAAGATCGAGCCGCGACGTTGCCGAAAGTAGACGACACCGCTCCGCTGCCTCGCGCAGTCGCTGATGGTGTGAAGCATTTCAGTGAACTCGACGTATGGTTGGCTGCGAGAGGTCCCTGGCGAGCGACGATTTCGGCGTACGATTCGATCTACAAAACAAAAAAGTCGGGGCTGTTACAGCAGCCCACAGGCGGGTCGCTTTCGGTGTTGTATCACGAGAAGGTTGGCACGCTGCTGGCGTCGAGCATGGCTCGATACGAAATGGTCGAACCGCTGAACATGCAGCCACAACCGGGCAGGGACTTCCCGCTAACGACTCGTGTGGAACGACACGTTGACGGCAGTTGGTTTACGAACTTGTATGAGCTCGACGCGAAAGTCTCAACGGAAGAAGACGGAGAAAATGTCGAAATCCGAGTGGAGACGTTTCTCGAAAACGAATCCCGTGAGTTAATCTCCGAGGGCGAAGCTCCATGGCAGATTCAATATCGGTTTGGACCTGACAACGCGACGATCATCGTCGAGGCACCAGAGCAGGTATCGCCGGGCGATGATTCCCTCATTGTGCCGATCCTCTCGCCGGCCGGTGAGGAGGTTCGCCAGGTGTCGGACACTCGCATCGAGGTTGTCAAACCAAAGGGGACAGTCGTTATCGAATCCAACGCGACGCTGTCTGTTCAAGGTGATCCGACAAAGCGAGTCTTCAACATGGTTCCGGGTGCGGAAGCTTTGCCGCTGGAAATCAAGATTCCGGCGGGGAACGATTTGGCGACTCGGTGCGTGATCTCGGTGATCTAAAGCATTGTGAGATTTGTCGTCTTCAACACCAGGAGATGAATTCGTCATAACTGAGACCTCCAATGTCTGGTGACGTTCGTTAGATCGATTTCGATGACACTTGAGAGGCTCAGTTGCTTACCTCGGCTCTCGTTCCGCGGTGCTCAGGTCGCGGAGAATTGCGGGTTGGTGGTCAGATTGACGTTCTCCTTCTTTCACGGTTGCGAAATTCGCGATATTTAGCTCAAGTCGGCGATAATGTTCGCGAAAATGTCGCACGCTAACGGGTATGTATACGTCGTCAGGGCTCTGGCGACGGTACCCATCCGTCCGTAACCCGCGTGTGCATTGATGACGACGTCGCATAAAGAGTGTCTCCTCGAGAAATTGGTTCCAAGGTTTTCACGCGCGCGAGTAGGACTCGTGTTTCTTGCGTTGCTTAGCGTTTTTTTTGTCGACGTGGAATTGGTGTCCGCAGAGACAGAAGACGCATCGTTCGGTGTGCGGAAATACAACCTGAATATCGGGTGGCGTTTCATTCGCGATGACGTCGAGGGGGCCCATCAGTCGGAATTTGATGATCAGAATTGGGACATCGTCAGTTGCCCTCATACGTGGAATGACGTCGATACCTTCAACGATTTCGGAACGGGAGGCCACCAGGGCGAAACGGATCTTTGGCAAGGGGCCGCGTGGTATCGCAAGGAGTTTTCGTTGCCGGAATCGGCGGTGGGCAAACGTGTCATCGTTGAGTTCGAGGGAGTGCGGCAAGTCGCCGATGTCTACATCAATGGCCATCACCTTGGCCAGGATAAGACAGGCTTTATACCGTTTGGATTTGATCTGACTCCGCACCTCGAGGAGAACGGGACCAATGTGCTCGCGGTCAAAGCGGACAACACCGTCGAGCCAACTCTGTATACAGGCGCGACACCGTGGCACCATCAAAACTGGCATCCGCCGCACGGTGGCATCTATCGCAATGTCTATCTGCACGTGCTCGATCCGGTTCATGTCACGCTGCCACTGTATGGGAACCTGGGGTCCGAAGGCGTGTATGTTTGGACCGATTCGCTGACGAAAAGTAGTGCGTCGGTGGGCGCCATCGCACAAATTGGCAACTCGCAGTCTTCTCCGGTCGAAGCCAACATCACCTTCTCGATCATTGATCGAGAGAGGGAAATTGTTGCGTCGGCGAGCGAGGTGGCATCGATCGATGCGAACGGGCTATGCAAAGTTGACTGTTCGTTAGACGTCTCGGATCCGCACCTTTGGGAACCTGACTATCCGTATTTGTACGAACTGAACGTCGAGGTCACGGTGGATGGTGTCGTTCGCGACATATCGAGTGTCCCCGTTGGCATCCGGAACTTCCGTTTTGATAAAAACAGTGGGTTTTGGATCAACGGGCGTCACCTGAAACTACACGGTTGGGGGCAAAAACCGATTGCCGGATGGGCTGGGCTCGGCGCCGGGATTCCCAATTGGATGCACGACTACACGTTGCGGATGATGGAGGATGCGGGCGGCAATTTGATCCGGTGGGGGCACTGCGCAGGACCACCGGTCGGCGTCGAAAGCAGTGATAAGTATGGGTTTGTCACGATCATGCCAGGCGTGGATGGAGAAAAGGATTGCCAGGGTGACGCGTGGCAAACGCGAACGAATGCTTATCGCGACATGATTGTCTACTATCGCAACCACCCTGCGATCTGCATTTGGGAAGGCGGCAATTACAGCGTCAGTCCTGAGCATGCCGCCGAACTGAAAGAGATTGTTCAGAAATGGGACCCCAAGGGCAAACGATACTTCGGGTTCCGAATGTCAACTCCGGCGATGCGCGAGAGCATCGACATTGAGCTCGGTACGGTGGGGCGGACACGGACGTTTCCCTCGCTCGCTGTGGTGGAAACGGAATACGACCGTACCGAAACACCACGTCGCGTTTGGGACGAGTATTCACCGCCTGACTTCGGGCGACTCGGGAAGTTGGAAGAACTCAATACGTATTCGTTGACTTCTGAAGGATTCGCTACCAATGCCATTGACCAATGGTGGACGCTCTTTGGCAGCAAGCCTGGACACAGCGGAGGTGCGAATTGGATTTTTTCGGACGGAACACATGGGACGCGACAGCGAACCGATTGTGCCCGAGCGACGGGAGAGGTCGATGGCGTTCGTTTGCCCAAGGAAGCCTACTGGGCATTGCAGGCGACTTGGGATGATGAAGACCGGGTGCATTTGATCGGCCACTGGACCTACCCCGCAACCACCGTCAAAAACATGTACGCCGTTGCAAAAGCGGATCGTGCCGAGTTGTTTGTCAACGGCAAGAGCCTCGGAGTGGGCGAACGCAGTTTCGACACGCTGTTTACGTGGCCGGATGTCGTTTATGAGCCCGGTGAGATCACTGTGGTCGCTTATCGGGACGGTCTGAAGATCGCAACGCAGACAAAGCATACCGCTGGGCAGCCGCACGCGATTCGGTTGACCCCAATCACTTCACCTGCCGGTTGGCGAGCCGACGGCTCAGACGTTGTGCTGGTGGACTTTGAGGTCGTTGATCAAAAAGGACGTCGGTGTCCGGTCGATCAGGCTCGTGTGGATTTCGCGATTTCCGGTCCCGGCATTTGGCGCGGCGGATACAACAGTGGGGTTGAAGACAGCACAAACAAGAAACACCTCATGACGGAGTGTGGTATCAACCGTGTTAGCATTCGATCGACGTTGCAACCGGGCGAGGTCACGCTGACCGCCTCCCGTGACGGTCTGCACCCGGCCGTCATTCATCTCACGTCGAAACCGGTCGAGGTGGTCGATGGACTTAGCGAAACACTTCCCTCGGTTCTCGGCACGTCGCTTCCCGATCGTCCATACGTCGATGCGGAGCGGATTGCGGAACTGGAAGCACTGCGAGCCGTGCCGGTTCCTGCGCGTGAAGAAGCGAATCTCGATGATCAAATGTTTTCAATGTTCGCCTACACCGGTGAAGGTGCTGGGGGACAGGAAACACAGTATCAACACGAAATGCTTCCCTACTCCGATGAAGCCAGGATCTACATCAAGGAAGCACCATCTTATCTGCATGAATCACGCGTCATTCGAACCGCGAAGAATGATAGCGACTACTGGGCGAATGATTACATCGTTGCCTCTGCGGCTCGCGAAATGGAGTTCTTTGTTGCTCACGATGTGAAGGCCCCGGTGCCGGAATGGTTGTCGAGTTATCGAAAAACCGGCGACAAAGTCAAACTTAACCGAGGCACATTGGCGCTCTATGTGAAACGCCTCGCAAAGGACGAAGCCATCAAAATATCTGGCAATGCGGATCAAGCAAAAGGGAAAGGTTCGCATCTGAACATGATCCTCTTCTGCAAACCAGTTAGCTCTGATTGATCGAAGCAAGACGAAATGACGGGTGTTCTCCCTGAAAGAGAATCAACAGCGAAACCTCGCGTCGATTCTTGAAATCGTATCGGATACCTCCCATCGCTACCCACACCATGCAACATCACTTCCTGCCTGTTTCCTACAAAAGCGATTTGCGACCGCATCTGCGGCGCACTCCATTTGCCGCTTTGACGCGTGGTAATGTTATGCGCAAGTGGATCGGTGACGACCAAATCCAAAGTCGACACGCGCCGCCGAGTGAAATGAAGCACCAGCGAAATTGCGAGGGTGGTTAGCATGCGGATTTCACAAAACGCTCGCACCATTCTGGTTCGATTGCAGTTCGTGATCGTTCTATGGGGGTGTCTTGCCTGCTGCAGTCTTTCCGCAACCGAACCACTGTGTGAGAGATTTCAGTCGCCACCGAACTCTGCCAAACCACACACGTGGTGGCATTGGATGAACGGTTATGTTTCGGCCGAGGGCATAACCGCAGATCTGGAAGCGATGCACCGAACCGGCATCGGTGGATTCCAGGCGTTCCAAATCGAGCGCCGCATGTCCCCAGGACCGATCAAGTATCTGAGTGATGATTGGCGCCGGTTGATGAAACACACAATCGAGGAAGCCGATCGGCTCGGATTGGAAGTGTGCTTTCATAACTGCGCGGGATGGTCGAGCAGCGGCGGCCCATGGATTACGGCTGAAGCGTCGATGATGAAGGTGGCGTGGACCGAGCGGCAAGTATCCGGACCGCAGCCGGTGACGATCAAACTAGAACGGCCAACGGATCGCGACCCATACTCACGCGACATCGCAGTCCTCGCCTTTCCCACGCCGCAATCCGAATCGCATGGAGAACCTGGATTCCGCATTGAAAACTGGCGAGCCAAAGCGGGTTTTGAACGCGATAACTACATCCAGCCTGACACTCGCACCGTGGAAACCGGCGACGTGATCAGCACTGATGCGATTGTCGACCTGGGTGAAGAGATGACTGCCGATGGAACAGTTGCGTGGGATGTTCCCCACGGTGAATGGACCGTTGTGCGGTTTGCTTACACCCCGACTGCTGTTCGCAACCGGCCGGCTCCGCGGGAAGGGCGAGGCTACGAGTGTGACAAACTCAGCAAAACTGCTGTCGATTTGCACTGGGAGAATTGCGTTCAGAAGGTGCTTGACGACGCCGGTCCTCTGGCAGGGAAGGTGCTCAATAACATTCTCGTCGATAGCTATGAGGTGATGCAGCAAAACTGGACCAAGGGTTTTGAGATCGAGTTTCAAAAACGAATGGGATACGATCTCAAGAACTACTTGCCGGTATTGACCGGCCGAGTGGTCACGAACATGGATGTCAGTGAACGATTCCTGTGGGATTTTCGCCGGGTGATCGCAGATCTTCTGACCGAAAACTACTACCAGCACTTTGCCGATCGATGTCACCGCAGCGGACTCGCCTTATCGATCGAACCTTACGGAAAACCCGGAAACCTCGACAACTTTGCCGTTGCTGATGTCGCGGATATTCCGATGGGCGAATGGTGGGCGCGAACTCCGCCGGGATTGCACTTTGGATCGTCCAAGATGGCAGCGTCGGCCGCCCATACCAACGGCCGTCGAATCGTGGGCGCGGAAGCCTTCACGGCGGGGCGTGCTACCGCGGCGTTTGTTCAACATCCGTACCGTTTGAAAGCACAGGGAGATTATTTCTTCTGCCAGGGCGTCAACCGTTTCATCTTTCACACGTTCGTTCATCAACCGTGGGCTAAGGATGTTCTGCCCGGGATGACGATGGGGCCCTGGGGGTTCCAGAACAACCGCAACAACACGTGGTACGAACAGGGAAAAGCGTGGAACGAATATCTGTCCCGCAGTCAGTATCTGTTGCAACAGGGTGAATTCCAGGCGGACCTTTGCTACTTTCCAGGCGAGGACGCGCCGCAGGTTTGTCCGAACCGTAACGACATGCAACCGGCGGTTCCGGACGGATACGATTACGACACAATCTCCTGCGACAACTTCATGAAACTGACCGTCCAGGATGGTCGCATTGTTATGCCCGGACGAATGCAGTACCGCGTTCTGGTAATGCCCGAAGGACCGGTTAGACAGCAGGTGTTCGAAAAGGCGCACCAACTCTTGAAGAGCGGCGGTCACCTTGTTTGGGCCAAACCAAAACGTGCCCCAGGGCTGCAGAACTATCCGGAAAGTGATCGGTCAATCCGGCAAACCGCAAACGCTATCTGGGGTGAGTGCGACGGAACCGATGTATGCGAAAATGCTGTGGGGCAAGGAATGGTTTACTGGCCCCGTTCGCTTCAGAAGATCCTCGCATCGCTGGATGTTCAACCCGACGTGGAATTTCATTCGGTGCAACCGATTGCGACAACGTTGTATTCAGGGGTTGGATACGAATGGATTCACCGTTTAATCGATAACGTGGATGTCTATCTGATTTCAAACCAACAGGAAGTCGCCAGGCAAGTCGAAGTCACGTTCCGCGTCGATGGGCGAACACCGCAACTTTGGAACGCTCAAACCGGCGAAATCAAGCAGGCTCCCGTGTATGAATCCACCGACGATGGACGCACCCGCGTTCCACTGTTCTTGGATCCGGCCCAAGCCGTTTTTGTAGTCTTCAATGAACCATCGAAAGATCGCTCCGTCGTCGACATACTGCATAACGGCTCGACTCCATTTTCAAAGGGAAGAAAGCTGGCCGAACCACTGATCATTCACCGGGCGACCTATGGCGATCTTAATGGCGGTGCTGGTCGTCAGGTCGACGTGACCGGGCGAATACGATCCAAAATCGCTAGCAATGCGATCAATGTCGAAGTGAAATGGGATCTTTTTGGCCTTGATCCCGCCCCAGGCTCGCCGAAGCAACTGCGGGTGAAATACTCCGTAGGTGACAAGAAGTTCTTAACGGTAGTGAATCAAAACGAAACGCTCGTGTTGAATCGAGTTACCAACCCGGTTCCCGCCACAGCGGAACCGGCGACGTTGGCAGTCTCGAGAAAAAGCACTGCTCTTCATGCGTGGGAACCGGGCACGTATGAGGTGGTCTATTCGGATGGAACGCGTAATTCGTTGGAAGTCCCGAGTATCCCTGAGTCGATCGATCTCTCAACCGATTGGAAGTTGCAGTGTCCCCGCGAATGGGGCCCCGAGAATATCGATTTGGACCGATTGGTTTCATGGACAGAACACAGTGATCCGGAACTGAACTACTTCTCGGGAACCGCAATCTACCGCAAAGAATTCGATGTCCCGGCAGACAGGATAGGCCAGGATAAATCGGTTCGGCTGGACCTCGGCGACGTCAAACTGTTCGCCGAAGTCATCTTCAATGGGAAAAATCTCGGCACGTTGTGGAAGCCGCCTTTCCAGGTCGATGTCTCAGGACTTGTTCAGCCCGGTTCAAACCAGCTGGAAGTTCGTGTCACGAACTTGTGGGTAAATCGGCTGATCGGTGATGAACGATTCGAGCCGGCCGATCGCTATGAGCCAAACGTGAAGCCTGGAGAAGGTTTGATTCTGAAGATCCCTGCATGGTTAGAGAACGGCTCGCAGCGCCCGGCGACAACGGCGAAGACGTTCGCGACATGCAAGTTTTATACTCAAGATTCACCGCTGAGCGAATCCGGATTGCTAGGTCCGGTCAAACTCGATTTCGCGATTCGCCGAACATTGGAACCATAGCGTGTTCATCAAACAATGAAGACTCTCAGAAAGAACTTTCGTATGCACGTCGCCTTTCGCTCTACCGTCATGGGGTGTCTTTGCGTGGCATCAGCCTTTTCCTCTGAAAACGGGCACGCAGGAGATTTTCAAAAAGTCGAGAATACGATCGTGGATGCCCGTGCGCTGACCTTTGCCGAAGGGCCTGCCGCTCGATTCGGTGGCACGGTGAATGGGCGTTCGCACCAACAATCGCCGATTGTCTCGTACCGAGGCTACCAATACGTTGGCTATGTGGACTCGAGAAGGCGGGTGTGTCTTGCACGACGAGAACTGCCTGCCTCGGATTGGTCGGTCATCCGCTTTGAAGATCATCATTTTGGATCAAATGATTCACACAACACGATCGTCATCGGAATTTGCAAAAAGGATGGAACCATTCATCTCGCGTTCGATCATCACGCTAGTCCGCTGCACTACCGTGTTTCGAAACGGAACGTTGCCAATCGCGGAGAATCGTTTGACTGGGAGCCAAGTCTGTTTGGGCCGATTCAGAGTGCGTTGGGACCAATCGAGACCGCTGAAAGAGTCACCTACCCGCGTTTCTTCTCATCCCCTGATGGCGACCTGATGCTGTACTACCGGGCCATGACGTCTGGCAACGGTGACGGCATGATCGAACGATACGACGGCGACGCCCACGATTGGGTTCCGGGAATGGGGAAGTTCATTGCCCGTGATATTGGTGTTTATGAACACAACGGTCGCACCAGCCTTTATCGATGTCCCTACATGAATTCGTTGTCGTTCTCTAATCAACGACTCCACGCGACGTGGGTTTGGCGTGATCGGTTTGAAAAGACCAATCCGCGAAACCAACATGACTTGTGTTACGCGTACAGCGACGACATGGGGAACACTTGGCACGACTCCAATGGAAAGATCATTGGTGAGACCGGAACGAACCCCATACATCTAGATACGCCCGGACTGGTCGTGTTGCCCATTGCGCCAGAAAACCACGTTGCGAACCAGAACACTCACTATGCGTTTGATGATGGCAGCATCCATGTGATCGCGAGACAACGACAAGCGGGCAGGTCCGAGCATCGGTATCACCACTATTGGCGTGGCGGCAATCGTAAGTGGAATTTGGAGGTTTTACCGTTTTCGGGACAACGACCGAAGCTCGTGGGAAACAAAGACGGAGTGCTATTTCTCGCGTACACCGACGAAGTCAACGACGAATATCAGTTGTTCATTGCTCGTGGAATCCCTAATGCGTCACGTAGCCTGTGGCAGTGGGAACGACTTCCAACTCCCGAACAACCTACTTTTGGAGAGCCGTTGGTCGACGTTACGCGATGGGAGGAAGAACAGGTTCTGTCGGTCTACGTTCAGTCTCCTCCCAAAAGAATCATTCGTACCGACAAACGCGATCCGATTGATGGCGTCCCTTCACCTCTACATGTCATCGACTTCCATCTCAAGCCAATCGTCCATGCCCCAAAAATGGAGAGTTCCCTTTGACATTCTCGCGAACTCATCCGCGTTCCATGCATCTGTGCTGCTGCCTCATCTTTGGTGCGTTCGGCTTCGCGGCGATCTCGCTCTCGAAAGCGACTGAGCCGACCACGCCTGATCCGCCCAATATCATTTTCGTGTTGGCCGACGACATGGGGTTCAACCAAATTGGCGCGTATGGCGATACACCGATCAAGACGCCTCAACTGGACCGTCTTGCGGCGAACGGGATTCGGTTCACGAACGCGTACGCGGGCAACACCGTTTGTTCGCCTTCTCGTGTTTCACTGTTCACGGGACGCGACGGACGTCTCATGCAGAACAATTCCAACAAAGTTCAATTGGCCGATATCGATGTCACGATAGCTCACGTGCTCAAGCATGCTGGTTACGACACCGCTCTGTTTGGCAAGTATTCCATCGGATCGCAAATGGGTGTGACCGATCCGTTGGCGATGGGGTTTGATACGTGGTTCGGCATGTATTCGATTCTCGAAGGTCATCGACAATACCCGACGATTCTGTGGCGTGACGGACACAAACTGCGCATCACTGCAAACGAGGGCGGCAAAAAGGGGGCGTATGCACAAGAGTTGTTTGCTCAAGAAGCAATCGATTTTATCAATCAAGATCACGAGAATCCTTTCTTTGTGATGCTCGCGTTTTCATCCCCTCACGCTGAACTCGCCGCACCGGAAGAGTTCGTCAAACCGTACGAATCGCTGTTTGAAGAAACCCCGTATTCCGGGATGTCTAAGGGCGAACCATCGGACCAGTACGCATGGTACTATCCCGAACCGGTCGTGCGGCCTCGTGCAACACTCGCGGGGATGGTCACCGCATTGGACTCCTACGTGGGCAAGATCGTTGACGCGCTGAACCGCCGCGGCATCGCCGACAACACGTTAATTATTTTTACGTCTGACAACGGTCCGCACGATGAAGGCGGAGGCGATCCAGACTTTTTCAAAGCCGCTGCACCGTTCAAAGGAATGAAGCGTGATCTGTTCGACGGAGGCATTCACGTGCCGATGATCGCTTGTTGGCCGGCGAAAATCAAAACCGGCCGAGTCGAGGAGACGCCATTGGCCTTTGCTGACGTGCTGCCAACGTTCGCTGACATTGCCGGTGTTTCTTTGAATTCCGTCCCACGTGTGAAAACCAACGGAACGTCGATTTATCCGTTGCTCAGTGACTCGCCTAATTCAATTCCGGAACGAACGTTGTACTGGGAATTTGGCAAACAAGTCGGTGATCCCAACTCAGGTGTCGTCGGCGAAGTCTTTCAAGCGGCTCGTCGTGGCAACTGGAAAGCGGTTCGCTACGGGCTGGATCAACCAACCCAACTATTTGACCTGGCAACGGACCCCGGTGAGACGACGGATCTCGCAAAGCAGCATCCGGAGATTCACCATGAGTTCGTTTTCCTGTTCGAAGAGAACGAATAATAGCCGACTCCAAACTCGTTTCTCCTACACCGATTTCTCGCGATTTCCCTCGCTAGCATTGCTGATCAATCGAATTTGGTCGCATCCCCACCAATGAACGCCCGACCCACCATCGTTCCACGCACTTATCAACTGATGCTTTGGATGACGCTTTTCTTTGTGTCTGCCAATTGCTGTGCTGCGGTGGTTCCCGTGGACTTACGCTGCGAGTATCGAACGAACCCACTGGGGATCGATAATACGCGTCCAAGGCTTAGCTGGAAGATCATCGACACGCGGGCCGAGCGAAACCAGCGGCAGACGGGCTACCGAATCGTCGTCGCAAGCAGCCTTGCGAAACTCGATGCCGATTTAGGTGACCTCTGGGACAGCGGGTTGGTCGAACATTCTGATTCGCAAAACGTTGTTTTCGCAGGCGAGCAGTTGACGTCAGGAAGGACCTGTTACTGGAAGGTAAGAGTTCGAGACGCGGCAGACGCAACTAGCGCATGGAGCAAACCGGCACGTTTCACAATTGGGCTACTGAATCCAAGCGACTGGTTAGGCTCCTGGATCCACAAAGAGGATCAAATCAAAACCGATCACAACTGGTTCCGTAAAACATTCTCACTGTCTCAGAGTCCTTCGACCGCGTTCGCCTACGTTGCTTCGTTTGGCTATCACGAGATCTATGTTAACGGACGTAAGGTCGGCGACGGGGTGATGAATCCAGCGCAATCGTTCATGAAGAAGCGGATTCCCTATCTGACCTACGATGTTCGTGACTACTTGCAACCGGGCAAGAACGTCGTCGCGATCTGGCATGCGGCCGGTTGGGCTCGTTGGCCTCGAGTCACCGAGTATCGGAATCCGCCTTTTGTCTTTAAGGCACAGGTCGTGATTGAGGACGACGCGGAAACCACGACACTGGTGACCGATGAAACATGGAAATGTCGTAAGAGCAACAGCGAGTACAGTCGGGGGCTGGAATATCCTCGATTTTGGTGGCGAACGCATTGATGCTCGCAACCGAATCTCGGAATGGAATCAGCCGAACTACGACGACACGCAGTGGGATCAAGCGACAGTCTGGGAAAGCGACATCGCTGTGATCTTGAGTGCTCAGAGGGTCGAACCCCAAGTCAAATACGAAAAAATCACGCCGTGCTGTGTCACGCCACTGGAGGATCAGTCGTACGTGATCGATATGGGGCGTAACTATTCCGGCTATTTCCAAATGCATCTGCGTGGCGGCAAAGCCGGGCAGAAAGTGGTGTTTGAAATTTCGGATCAAAAGGAAAAACGCTGCAATTGGAATCAAAAGAGCGAGTACATCTTCGCCGAGACCGGGGAAGGAGTGTTCTCAAACCGTTTCAATATCGCAGGCGGACGCTGGATCACCGTAAGCGGTCTCGAAGCCACCCCGCCGTTGGACGACATTACGGGGTATGTCATCACAAGTGATCGGAAGCGGACCAGTTCGTTTGAGTGTTCAAACGAATTGCTCAATCGCATCTACGATGTGAACATTGACACGTATCTCGCCAATACGCTCGATGGGATTTTGATGGACTGTCCTCATCGCGAGCGTCGTGGTTGGGGCGAGGTTACTGTTGCGGCGATGTACGGTGATGCTTTGACGAATTTTGAAAGCGGAGCCTACATGGACCAGTACACACAGTTCATGCGGGACACTCAGTTCCCCGATGGCAGAATACGTGCTGTCATCAACGAGCAGGATCGCCCCTTCTTGATGTGGAAAGCCAATTGTCCGATCACGATCTGGGCGACGTACGAGATGCTCGGCGACAAAAAGCTTTTGGCAGACAATTACCTATCCATGGAACGGTGGATGACATGGTTGTTTGAACACTCCGACTACGCCACCGACGGAGCACTCGTCATTGGCGAAGAAGGCGAACGGCAATTCCCAGGCCTCGGTGATTGGTGTACCCCAAAGGGCAATTTCTGGGATAGCAGCAATTCACCGGAGGCGGCGCACTTCAACAATTGTTTGTATGCGTTCATGCTCGATCGTGCCGTGAAGATCGCGACAGCCTTGGGAAAGCACGTCGACGCGGCAACCTATTCGGATCGGTTAACCGTTCAACGTCACGCCACCCATGCGTTTTTTTACGATTCGGAATCGGGCGACTACGGAAACGGCCAACAAATCAATCAAGTATTCGCGCTCATTGGCGGCGTTACTCCTCAATCCGAACGACAGAAGGTGTACGGCCGGTTGGTCGACGAAGTGCTTTACGGATTCCCGTACTACGACTGCGGCAGTTCAGGGCAAGCGATCTATACTCGCTATTTCACGGAGTGCGGTGAGCGTATGGACCTCATCTACGAGATGTTGTGCGACGATGCTCACCCCAGTTACGGCTACTTCCTCGCGCAAGATGAAACGTTGTGGCCTGAACGATGGTCCGCAACCGGACAAAGCCGAATTCATACTTGCTACACCGGTATTGGCGGATATTTCATCAAAGGATTCGGCGGCATCCGGCCTGATCCAGAGCACCCAGGAATGCAACAGTTCTTAATTAAGCCATCTCCGGTCGGGGATCTGACGTATGCCAATGCATCTTTTCAAACCAACTACGGCAAGATCGTCGTCAACTGGAAACGTGGCGACAACATTGCAACCTACCACATCGAGGTTCCTGTCAACTGCTCGGCCAAATTGTTCGTTCCTTCGGTCAGCAAAGAACATGTTCGAGAAAGTGGCCGTCCGGCCGAGCAGTCCGAAGACGTACGCTATCTCGGCGATCAACTCAGCGACGCCGTTGGGAATTGCGTCGTCTACGCGATCGGATCGGGTACGTATGACTTTGCAGTATCCGCGATTCCCGAAGTAGCTTACCCCGACCCAATCGATCAGCAACGCAATCTCGCCAAGATCGCACGCATGAGTGCGTCGTCGATGCATATCGAAAGTGAAAAGCTCCCAGGATTCGAAGCTTTCAAGAGCAACGATCAGAACGCGGAGACTTCTTGGAAAGCCGCATCTGCTCAATCTCAATGGCTAGAGGCCGCTTGGATCAAACCACAAACTTTCGACACCATCGAAATCGACGAGATAGGCGATCGCATCAAGAGTTATCGCCTTCAAGTCTGGGACGGCGATCGTTGGCGCGATTTATTCGAAGGCAAAGAATGTGGATCAGGTCGGATTCATCAATTCGATGTAGTCACCGCCAGCAAAATGCGGTTGCAGATTGACCAGTGCTCAGACCTGCCGGAAGTCGCGGAGCTAAGGATCCTCAATGAACGTTGATCCACGCGGGCGGCACAGGCAATGTCCTAAATACATTGAGGAACCTTCTATGAAAGACGCACCCATTGATCCCCATCCCACTCAGTTTGAAAACCTTCGCATGAAAAGTGTCTGCACCGTTCTGTTCCTCGGTTTGTTTCTGGTTTCGATCTGCGCTACATCCACTTGCGCCGATGATCAGACGATTGAGTGGAACGCTCAGTGGATCTGGCAACCGGAAGACGGGCCAGCCAATTCCTGGGTCGCGTTTCGCAAGCAGATCGTAGTTGGCGAAGTTCCCAGTAAAGCCGTTGCGAGCATTGCGGCCGACAGCAAGTACTGGATGTGGATCAACGGCGAATTGGTCGTGTTTGAGGGGAGCGTCGCCCGTGGTCCGAGTCCCGCAAAGCCATGGGATCGTGTGAAAGAGATGTGGGAGCTTCCTCCCAATCGTAAGCCCTCCAATACGTGGTACGAGGAGGTAGATCTCGCTCCGTATCTCCGTCCCGGCAAGAACACGATTTCAGTTCTGGTTTGGTACTGGGGCAACGAGACTCATAAAGGCACTCACGTCGATAGCGGGAAGGGCGGTTTTATCCTTCAGGCCGATATCGGTGATCAACGAATTACCACCGATCGGTCATGGAAAACGAAACGCAATCCCGCCTACGCGTTGGATAGTGGTGACACGGGAACGAGCATCGTTCAGTACAACGTCAAGTACGACGCCCGCGACGCGATGGGCGATTGGCAGTCACCTGGGTTTGACGACACCGACTGGTCGAATGCAACGGAAAAAGGGATTCCGCCCGTCGCGCCCTGGAATCATCTCGAAAGGAACTACGTTCCCTCGCTGGTCAATCACGGTTTGCAATTCTACGCGAGCCATCCGGAATCGAAATTCCCGTTCGTCAGCGATGGGACGCCGATCCGATGCCACCTGCCATGGAATCAACAGATCACGCCGTGGCTAGAAATTGAATGTGATGAGGGCGTCGAGATTGGTATCACGACTGACAACCGTCAAAACAAGATCACCGCGCACTATACGACGAAACAGGGCCGGCAGGACTTCGAGAGTTTCTCGTGGATGAACGGGCATTGGGTGATCTATCAAATCCCCGCTGGCGTCAAAGTGCTGGGGCTGAAGTACCGCTGGATGAGCGTTGGCAATATGGCGGGAATGTTTGAATGCAGCGACCCGTTCTATCAACGTCTGTGGCAGATGGGACGCAACACGCTCTTCGTTTGTGCCCGTGATAACTTCATGGATTGCCCCGATCGCGAGCGTGCGTGCTGGATCGGAGATGTTGCCGACCAAGCCAGTTACCTCTTCTACTGCATGGACGATGCCGGTCGTCAGCTACTGAGAAAAGCGATCCGGGTAACGATGGCGTATAGCCACGACGATATCTACGCGGCTCTTGGCCCATTGCGGTTGCGTGAGCTACCCAGCCAGAGTTTGCAGTTTGTCGATCAGGCCATCTGGCAGTACTACTTCAACACCGGCGACATCGACACGCTACGTTACGCGTATCCGCATGTTCGTGAATACCTCCAACTGTGGAGCCCAGGTGCCGACGGTTTGCAATTGCGCAAAAAGTCGTCAATGGATCATTGGAACTGGAGCGACTGGGGGAAAAAGGACACGATCGACCAACAAATTGTGATCGATTCGTTGTACTTCATGGCGCTCAACAGCGCTGTGAAGATGGCGATAGAACTCAATGAAGCAGACGATATTGCTTGGTACCAAAGTCGAATCGATTCCA
>NZ_ANOH01000096.1 GCF_000346505.1 Aporhodopirellula sallentina SM41 | reverse complement strand
GACGCTAGCTGCCGGTTGATTTACTAGCCCGCTTCGCTAGCAAGGGATCACATGGGACCACTCGCCCGCGCGTCGGGCTGGTATCTTTGGAGGTGTGACGCGCTATGTTTGCGCAAGTTTTCATCCCGAAGGGAGTCAAGCGAGTAGCCGTCGGTAAGCGATAGCGCCACCGACGGACAGGTGAATCCCACGAGCCCACTCCCCATCCCGCCGTGGCCAGCGGCCACGGCGGGATGGGGAGTGTTTTGGGGCGTTCTTGTTTTCCGGTAGTACGCTGCGTTGCAGCGACCACCGGCTACCGTCTTCAATCCCTATCGGGATATAAATTCGAACCCACAAAACAAAGACGCAGACGAAGGGGGGCGTGTTAACGCCAATCATTTCGCGTTGGCACGGCGAGCGCCTTGTGGCTCACGTTTGCCAACAGGTTCCAAACGACGCGAATTTCTAGTTCGAGAATTGTCGGTTCTGAGTGGCTGCGACGTGCGCTTGGTTCATCTTGGCGAGTTTCTCTTCGATTTCTTGGTAGGAAGGGTTCCTCGACAGATTGGTCCGCTCGAGGGGATCGGATTGATAGTCGTACAGTTCGGTGAACTGTGGTTTTTGTTTGAGTCGTGCTCCGCTGCGTTTCTTAGTCATCACGCCTTTGTACCACGCGATGTATCGATAACGTTCTGTGCGAATCGCGACTCCCCAGTGCTTGTCGTGAGGGAAGATCGTCGCGGCGAATTCGTTTACTGAGTCTCGACTGTGCTGCAGAATGGGAGCGAGACTTTTTCCTTCGGTCCCGGTTGGCGTTTCCAGGTCGGTCAATTCGCAGAGCGTTGGAAAGATGTCGACGAGATTGACTGGCGATCGGTTGATGCCAGCA